>CALBSQ010000055.1 GCA_937967325.1 uncultured Chloroflexota bacterium | reverse complement strand
GCGTCGCTCTGCCAAAGCGGGCTAACGACGTGCCCCGCACGTTTCTGTGGCGCACCCCGACGCGTCGCAGGACCTCGCGGACGCGCAGAGTTGTATTAGACTTGGGAGGAGCGTCGTTGGGAACTGGGAAGGAGAACGATTGCCGTGCTAAGTTGGGTACGCCCGGGTTCGCTGGGTACGTTGTTGGGGTTTTTCGTTGCCGCCTGCAGCGGCGACAGTACGGCAGTGACCGAGCCCCAACAAACGGCAGGCCCGGTGACGGTGCCGCCGGTCGGCCGCCATGCATCGCCTTCGCCGGAGGTGGGCTGCGCCTCCACGCCGGTCCAAACGCAGCACAGGCAGGGCGGCATGCCAGGGCTGGACGCCGTACCGTGGATCCAGGCGGAGCCAGCTTTGGATGGTGTCATCGCCTATCTGTTCTCCGGGAACCGGCCGTTGCACACTGGCGGCAAGTTCCCAGACGGGGCGACCACGAAGGTGCTCTGGATTGTTGAGAACGCGGCTGTCGGACCGAACCTTGACATCGACGGACGTAACCTCACGGGACCGGGCACGCTCCACCTCAGCTATCCACACTGGGGAAGCCATGCGCCGGGTGACGCCGATCAGTTCCCGACGATCCTGAACATGTCAGCGCCTGGATGCTGGCAGGTAGAGTTGGCGAGCGGGAGTGTTCGCGCCCGTGTTACGTTGTTGGTGGTTGGATGACATTGATCAAAGCATCACGCCACCTAATCTGCGACGAACGGATGCGCATGACGCTGAATACGCGTGCCAACAGGTAGCACCTGGCATTCGCACGACCCTCCACCGGCACGTTAGCGAAGGGATACACAACGCGGCGGGCCACGGATAACATTGGCGCCTATGTCTATCACCCACCCGGCCTTATCCGGCCCTTGTCGCGTTTCGGCAGAGTTGAGGTCGCCTATTCGATATCCCGGCCGATCGCGGCCGTTACCAGTTGATATTGCTGAACCTGTTCTGGCTCTCGTGCGAGCAAAGGGGATGGCGGCGGCGAGTATGACGATGGCCAGGGGCCGGGATGCAGCCTTCGTCGCGCCAATCTTGGGCATTGTCGTGGTTCCCTTGATGCTCCTGATGGCGGGCTGCTCGTGGCCGGCCGCGGCGGAGACCACTGTGGGGCTGCCCTCATCCGCCCGTGGTCCAGTGGCAAGGAGCATTGCTTCGCCAGTGGGTGACGCGCTGGAGAGTGTGAATCGCGGTGGCGCCTCGGTAACGCCCGAGTCCGGGTCGGCCGTTACGGCACAAGATGCCACTGCCACGCCGACCCCTGCGACAACCACAACCAAGCGCGATTTACTATCAATGGCCACGCCCTCGCCCTCGTCGTCGGTCGGTCCTGCCGGCCGACCAACCGCGCCAGCGACTGGCGAGACGGAGGCTTGCACGCCGACCATTCCGACCACCGAGCGCCCGCCTGCGGACGCCAATACCGCATCCTTCGCCTCTCGCTGGTATCGCAGCGCAGACCGCAAGATCTGGGTTGGCTTGGCGGGAACGGGGATCTGGTACGCCGGAGCCGGTGCAAACAAGGCGCTCTGGGTGAAAGCGCCGGGGATGCAGTTACAGGTGGAGGGACACCGACTGGGCGATCCAGCGTCGGCATTGGTGGCTGAGATCGCTAGCGGGTATGAAGGGGCGGACTACCAGGCGAGTGGACTGCGTTTCCCGACGCCCGGTTGTTGGCACATCGCCCCGCGAACGGCGCAAAGTGTGCTTCAGGCAACCGTAAACATCTATCCCGAGAGCTACCGGCCCGTTGACGGGCGCTGTGTCACTCTCAAGGATGTCGTGCATACGAGCGACGCGATCCTGGTCGGCGCCAAGGAGGGCCAGATGCCAGACCTGCCCGGGTTCACACGTGTCTTCGTGTGCGTGACCCAAACTTGGAAGGGGGACGTATCGGCCGGGAGTCGTCTGGAGGTATTCGGACAGGTCGACGTGGATCCGCACCTGGAGGTCGACCACAGCTACGTCTTTTTCTTGCAGGCGCGTTCGCGGTCCCCGTGGCGCGCGGTCTGTCCGCAACGGAGCCTGGTTGAGGTGACAGACGGTCGCCTCATTGCCCTTCAGCGCGCCCAGGCCGCCGACCCGCTGTGGCCGAGCACTACCCTCGCATCGCTAGCAGTGCAGGTCCGGGCAGCGCTATAAGTCGAAACTCGGCGCTTCGGCGATCGCTCCAGCGCTCGGCCCCCGGAACCGATTCGGGCGGGCTGTTGTATATTCTGAAGCCGACGCCTTTCACCAGCGCATTTCGATCACGGGGAGACGGTGAGCGACGGTTCGACGGTCAGGTAGAGCGTCCTGGCCCTCGGATGCCGGCACGTGGTTGAGTATTCGCCGACAGGACAGGCGGACGGTGACCCAATCCGGCGAGACCGTAGCCAACGCACTTGTAGCATTGTGGCAATGCACCTGGCGGACGGGAAATCCATGCGAGCGGTGACCGCTTCGATGCTGCTAATGATCGCTCTGGCCGCCTGCACCACTGCCGCACCGCCCGCAGGGTCCCGCCCTCCCTCTGCTGGATCGCCGAGCGGTACACCCCAAGATACGAGCGTCCCGCATAGCGCGGACTCGAGCGGCAACGCGTCGGCGCTGGGGGTGTATCCTATCCCGGCTTCCTGCGCGTCGATCCCGCTCGGCCAGATGGCCAAAATTCCAGGAGATGGCCTCTCTGCCGAGGCTCCGCTGGGCGTCCTCTATGCCGGCAACAACAAGCTCTTGTGGCGGATGGACCACCTCGCGCCGCTCGAGCTCGGCGGGCGGCGTCTCGACGGACCGGCGCCGCCGCCTCGATTGGTCAGCGCCGCGTCGGCGATGCAGGGAGGAGCACTCATCGGTACTTCTTCGACGGTGAGTTTCCCCGCCGCTGGGTGCTGGCACGTTCATGCGACGGCCGGGGCGCAAACGCTAGATGCCATTCTGTACGTCTACCCGCAGGCCTGCCGGCCAGAGTATCGGCGAGATACCTGCGCTGCCGGAAATTGACCGCATAGCGGCTGTCGATAAGGAGGCCACCGGAGTACGCACCCAGTCCCTTGCCGCGCGGGTCTCGACCCTGATCTCGTCGGCCATCAGGGGACAGCGTGCAGGGTGACTCGGAACCGATTCTCGCTTCCAACTGTACCGAGAGGAGCGATGAGATGTCGGCTTGAGTACGGCCAGAGCTGCTGCTGCAACGCGGCGGCGAGCGCCGGCCGGCAACGGAGAGTTGCGTGGCACGGGAAGCCGGGCACAATAGCGGGCACAGACCTTCGCTTCGTAGTCGATGTGCGTCAGGGAGCCAATGCTTAGGAGATTTGTCGACCCCGCCTGCCAGGGGGCAGTGTTAGTGCTCCGCTGGAAGCTGATGTCAACTTGGCTCCCTGCTCGATCCGTACCTGCAAGTAGCGCCTACCGTCCAGCGATGCCAGAGTGCCCGGCGATCTCGCCAACCGGCTCGGCGCGGCCGCCGAGGTGCTTGGCCAGGAACGCCTCGGCCAGGGCGTAGAAGTGCAGACGGTTCTCCGGGCGGGCAAGGCCGTGGCCTTCGTCGCTGTAGAGGACGTACTCGACTGGCCGCCCCGCCCGACGCATGGCGTCGACGATCTGCTCGCTCTCGGCCTGGGGGACGCGCGGGTCGTTGGCGCCCTGGCCGATGAGTAGCGGCGCTGTGATGCGATCGGCCAGGAAGAGCGGCGAGCGCGACTCCAGGAAGGCCTGGTCCGCCTCGGGGTCGCCGACACGACGGAACATCATGGCGCGCATGGGCGCCCAATAGGGCGGCATCGACTTGAGCAATGTGACGATGTTGCTGGGACCGACCAGGTCCACGCCGGCGGCGAACACGTCCGGTGTGAAGGTCAGTCCGACCAGCGTGGCGAAGCCGCCGTAAGAGCCGCCAAAGATGGCGATCCGTTTGGGATCGGCGATGCCCTGCTGCACCAGCCAGTCGACGCCGTCGATGACGTCGTTGTGCATCGTACCGGCCCACTCGCGGTCGCCGGCGTGCAGGAACTGCTTGCCGTAGCCGGCGGAGCCGCGAAAGTTCATCTGCAGCACGGCATAGCCGCGGTTGGCCAGCCATTGCACTATGGGGTCGAATCCCCATGTGTCCCGGCCCCAGGGACCGCCGTGGACCAGGGTCACTGCCGGCAGATGGTCCGCGGGAACGCCGGCTGGAACGGTGAGATACCCGTGGATGGGCAGACCGTCGCGTGACCGGTAGACGATAGGCTGCATCGGAGCCAGCGGTAAGCCCTCCAGCTTGGGCTGGTGGCTGAAGAGCGGCGTGGACTGCTTGGATGCCCGGTCGTAGGTGTAGTAAAAGATCGGTCCAGCATCGATTCGGTAGGAGACCAGCCAGGTCTTGTCGGCCAGGTCGCGGCTGCTTACACTGTACTCGCCTGGTCGAACTTGGGCCAGGGCCTCAAAGTCGGCCTTGACGTCGGGGTCGAGCGCCTGCCACTCCAGCCTATCGCGATAGAACGCCACGGCCTCCACTGTCCGCCTGGTCGGGTGGACCATGACGCCGCCGACATCGTACTGTTCGTCAGCCGCGAGCGTGGTTTCCGTGTCTGTCGCCAAGTCGATCACCTGAAATCGCTGGGCGTTGGCGTCGTGGTCGCTGACTACGTGCAGGCGGCTGCCATCCGCTGAAAAGCCAACGGCGTGCCCTTCGTCGTCGGGTCCCCACTGGCGCAGCGTCGTCCAGGGTGCGCCGCTCGACTCGCGAAGGCGTAGCTCGCGCCCGCCATCGGGCGTCATGGCCACCGCGGCCCGCACCTGGAACTTGGCATCGGTGGTCCAGCCCAGGACGTTGCCCGGATTCTCCGTGTCCAGCTCGATGGCGCCGTTCGCCAGGTTGACGCGATAAACGTCGTGCTTGCGCCGGTCCAGGAGATTCATGCCGACCAGCAGCGTGTCTGGGAAGCTCGGATCCTTTGCCACCACCTGCGCTTGGATGCCCTGGAAGGGGGTGATGTCGCGGACGACCCTCGTGTCGATGCTTACGGCGTAGAGGTGCCAGTTCTCATCGCCGTCCGCGTCCTGCAGGTAGATCACCTGGTGACTATTGTAGGCCCAGAAGTACATGCGGATGCCGCGCTTCTTGTCGGCGGTGATCGCAACATCGTCCTCCTGTCCGATGGTGCGCAGCCAGACCTGCAAAACGTCCCTCTCGTCGGGAGCGAGATAGGTCAGGTATCTGCCGTCCGGCGACAGTTGCGGGCTGGTGCGCTCAGGGTTGCCGAACAGTACGTCGCGAGGGATGAGCGGCGGCAAGGCCGGCGCGTCTTGAGCCGTGGATTCGGGCATGGCGTACCTCTCTTCTAAGGAACCCCACTATTCAGGGTAGGGTACCTGGCGATGCTCGGAGATACGTGGCCGGGCGATCCACCAACCGCCCGGCCATGGCACGGCGTCGATCGGTGCAGTCTATCGAACGGGCTCGTCTGCGAGTGGTATGCCGGGGAACCTCACCCCCTGGCCCCCTCTCCGCGCCGGAGAGGGGGCCAGGGGGTGAGGTTCCCCTCCGCACCTCCATACGCAGCGTCTTGATCTGGAACGGCTTGAAATGGAATGTGACTGTCTCGCCGTCGACTGGTAGCGACGGGCCATCCAGCGTGAGGGCGTCGGTTTCCCGACAGCCAGTAAGACCAGCCAGCCAAATGCTCGCGTCACAAGCTACGCCGGCCGCTTCGTGCAAGCGCGCCGTCAGTTGATCGCCGTCCAGGTAGAGCGCCGTCAGCATGACGTGGCGGGGCTCGATGCGCAGGCGCGGCTCGTCGCCGGGGCGCACGTCCGCCGCGGTGATGGCCAGCGGCGGGCTGTTGAGCGCGTCCGCCTCCCACCAGGGTTCGGCCGGATGGGCGGCGTCGGCGGGAAGCACGCTGTAGGTGAAGGTGTGCCGCACGCCGTCTTCGTAGCCTTGCATGCTCGGCCCCTTGTATTCCATCGCGGCGGAGCGGAGGAGCGATAGCATGAGTACGCCGTCGGTCACGTTGGCGCCGGGCAGACCGCGACTGAGCATATACACGACGGCCGAATCCCCGGCGTAGCCGAACCAGCTTTGGGCGGGGTATTCCCCTTCGGGGCGCTCGACCTGGCCGAAGGGGACGGAGTGGACGATCTTCCCCCGCCGGATAGCTGTCGGGAAGGCGACGCGCACGCGGTAGCGCTTGCCGTGCCCGGTGAGCTCGGTGCGGAAGTCGATGCGGCGGAGCTGCCGGTAGATGATGACGTACTGGACGACATCCGCACTGTTTGCCCAACAGCGCAGCGTGAAACGGGATCGAATGACGCTGCGGACCGCCCCGTCCTCAATGAGCTCGACGGTTGGCGATCCGGTGTGGGAGGCGATCCCGGCGCGGAAGACCGGATCGTCGTCGCTCGCAGACGCCGGGTAAGGGTCGTGTAACGGCGTGGTCGTGCGCAGGCGTTCATTGAGCGGCGCGTCGTAGAGCAGCCAGAGGTCGCCGTTGTCGTTCTGGAGGACGAGGTCGTTCCAATAGGGACGCTCGGGATCGACGTACTCGAAGTCACTGGCACGGTCGACCAGGCTGGTGATGATCCCGCCATTCAATCGGATGCGGTAGTGGTCCGTTTCTACCGTGGCCGGCGCCGGCCCGTGCTCGCGACGCGGCGATTCCGGGGCCGTGCGCAGGGCGAAGGTGGCATAGCCCAGCGGAGGCAGTTGGGCCTGGAAGATGAGCTCGTCCGATCCGAGCTGGACCGGCAGCTCCTTGCCGGCCGAGTCGACCACGCGATAGGTCGACCAGCCGATCGCCATCGTGTTCAGGCGCAACACCTCGGTGCGCGGCCGGGGGAGCGGGTTGAAGGCGAAGATGCCGAGCCCGCTGTGGTGACCGACACGCCGGGCCATGGCGCGGTCGACCGCGTCCATCAGCAGCCGGGTGACGAGGCCGTCGGCCGACCGGTAGTCGGCAACGGCTTCCTGGTAGGCGGAGTCGACGATGGCCCCGGCGATGACGTCGTGGCGCTGGTTGGCCAGCGTGAGCCGCCAGGCTTCGTCGACCTGCGCCCGCGGATAGTCGCCGCCGTCCAGCCAGAGTAGCGTGTTGGCCTTCTCGGCAGCGGCCAGGGCCGACTCCAGGCGGCGGTTGAGCTGTTTGAGGGCGATACGGCTGCTATAGACTCCTTGGGCGACGGGGTTGAGCTCGCCTTCCAGCAGGGGCAGCGTCTGGCCGGCGGCTTCGACCGCGGCGAAAAAGCGATCGGGCGTGGAGTATTGGAATCGCAGCTCGGCCGTCGAAACCTGGTTGAGGCGCTCGACGCCGGCCAGTGTCAATTCTTGCGGCGTCAGGCTGTTATTGCCCGTGGGGAGGAACAACTCCGAAGTGACCGCATAGGTCGCCGCCTCGCCGGCGTGGCGGCGTAGCTCGTCCGGTGGCGGGGCGACTCGATCTGCCTGGCCGGCGCGAGCACCACCGGGGTAGCGGTCGGCGCCGACGCCGATAGAGGTCCAATGGCAGGTAAGCTCGCTGCCATCCAGGCCACGCCAGCGAAACTCGCTGACGGAGAGCCAGGGCGGCTTGCCGCGCCAGAAGATGAAATGGCGATATCCACAATGGCGGAGCAAACCCGGCAAGGTGCTTGGGTGTCCCCAGCAATCGGCCAGCCAGCATGTGGCAGCCTGGACGCCTAGGCGAGAGCCTAGCCAGCGCTGGCCGGTGACGGCCTGCCGCACCAACGACTCTCCGGATGGCATGTTGCTGTCTGGAGTCACGTACATGCCACACGCTGCCTCGAGCCGTCCGCTCTGGGCCAATGTGCGTAGCTCGGTCAGGGCATCGGGATAGCGCGTGACAAAGGCCTCTAAGAGCAGCACCTGTTCGATCACAAACGTGGCAGTGGGCTGCGTTCGCAACAAGAGGAGCGCCTCACGCACCAGGTCGACCGCTCTGGCCAGGTTGGCCTCGCGGATTTCCAGGAGACCGATGTCGTGGGGAAGGGATGGAACGATGTGGACGGTACGCAAGTTGCTACCCCTCTTGACGTCGCTGCGCTGAACATAGCACACTGGACTGTCGACAAGCGGGAGGGCGCTCCCCGCTGTCGTTCTCATGCGGCCGGATGCCGGTGGCCGGCGGTCGCTCGGCGACTTGAGTCAATGACAGGGCCGGCCAGCAGGAGGCATACGTGCACGGAACGACCCAGCCACGCGTACAAGCGCCGGGCGGCCCGCCCGGTGACGTTATGGATAGCGTATTCCCGGTGGAGCGCCTTGGCGTGGTCATGGAGCCCGATCCCCAGAATCCTTTGGAGGCGATGGGCGTCCTGAACCCGGCGGTGGCGCGCGATCCGAGTGGCGACCTCTACCTGTTTCCGCGCATCGTCGCCGAGGGCAACTTTTCCCGTATTGGGCGTGCCCGAGTCCGGTTCGACGAAGCGGGCGATCCGGTCGGAGTCGAGCGCCTTGGCTACGCGGTGCAGCCTTCGGCCGACTACGAGCGCAATCGGCTGACCGGCGGTGGCTGCGAGGACCCGCGAATTACCTACATCGACATCCTCAAGCGCTACGTCATGACCTATGTGGCCTACGGGGACACAGGTCCCAGAGTGGCGCTGGCGGTGTCGGACGACCTGGCTGCCTGGCGGCGGCTCGGCGAGCTGCACTTCTCTCGCGCCCGAGTCGACTTCGGCGGCTACGGCAACAAGGATGCCAGCTTCTTTCCCGAGCCGGTGCTCGATCCCAACGGTGAGCCGGCATTGGCGATCATCCACCGGCCCACCTACCGCCAGCACTTCGCCGACGGGTCCGACCGTGTCGTGCTGCCGGCACACGTGCGTGACTCCCGCGAGAGCATCTGGATCTCCTACGTCAATCTCAAGCGAGCCCGAGAACACGAGGCGGCGCTCCTGCACGTCCATGAGAACCATCTGCTGATGGCGCCGGAGGCGCCCTGGGAGCAGATCAAGCTGGGAGGCGGCGCGCCGCCCATCGCTATTCGCCAGGGCTGGCTCCTGATCTACCACGGCATCCGGCCGCTATATCTGTCCGATGGCGCCCTGGCTCCGCGCGGAGAGTACTGCGCCGGCGCCGCCGTGTTGGATCGACAGCGTCCATGGCATGTGCTCTACCGCTCGCCGGCTCCCATTCTCGCGCCCGCGCATTCGGCGGAGCGCGTCGG
>CALBSQ010000054.1 GCA_937967325.1 uncultured Chloroflexota bacterium | reverse complement strand
ATGTCCTCGTGGCGAAGCCGGCGGAGCGCCTTGGTCTCGATCTGCCGGATGCGCTCGCGGGTCAGCCCCAATGTCCGCCCGACCTCCTCCAGCGTGTGCTCGCGCCCGTTGTCGGTAAGGCCATAGCGCAGTCGGATCACCTCGCGCTCGCGCTGATCCAGTACCGACAGCGCCTGTGTGACGGCCATGCGGCGGTCTTCCGCCTCGGCCAGCTCTTCGGCGCCGGGCTCGGCGTCGCGGATGAGGTCGCCCAATGCCAGCTCGCCGTCCTCGCCCAGCGGCGCGTCGAGCGACGCCACTGGCCGCGAGGCCTGCGCCAGCGCAGTTACCTGCTCGACCGGCACGCTCGCCGCGCTGGCCACCTCCGCGTCGGATGGCGTGCGGCCCAGCTTCTCCCGCAGCGTCTCGCGGGCGTGGTCGACCAAGTTGCGGCGTCCGGATAGGTATTCCGGCAGCCGGACCAGGCGAGACTGCTCGTTCAGCGCCCGCAAGATGGCCTGGCGAATCCACCAGGTCGCGTACGTGGAGAAACGGAACCCGCGCGACGGGTCGAACTTCTCCGCGGCTCGCATCAAGCCGACGCTACCCTCCTGGATGAGGTCAAGCAGGGACATACCGAGGTTCTGGTACTTCTTGGCAACGCTCACCACTAGGCGCAAGTTGTGCTGCACCAGGAGGTGTACAGCGCGACGATCCCCATGCTGAGCGCGCCGTCCCAGGCTCACTTCCTGACCCGGGGTCAGTAGCGGGGCCGCGCCGATCTCGGCCAGGTAGGCCGCCAGGCTATCCAGCGCCGGGGCGTGAAGATCCTCCTCTTCATCGCGCACTGATCGGCGCTGCCGGTGCTCAGCGCGCAGCGCCCATTCAGTCGACGTGGCATCCTCGGCGGTCAGGGTCTCTTCGGCATTGGTCTGGTACCATTCATCAATAAGCGCCGCCACTGCGCCACCTCCTTAGCTGCACCTGCCCGTAGAGCGCCCCTATTGTTAAGGCTGTGTATGTTACCAGCGAAAATACAATAACTCAACCATCAAGCAGTATTGCACCGGATGAGTCAACGAGCACTGCTACCACTATGCAATAAATGACGCCTGACGGCGCCAAAGGTCACGGTGACATCGTCCCCGACCCGTCCACGGCCAGCTCTGCCGCCAGTTCCTGGCTGATCGTCCGTTCCTCGGCGCCGATGCGCACCCGTAGCGGCTCGCGGAACGGACCGCGCTCCAATACCGTCACCTCGGAACCGGGGGTCAGCCCTAGCTCGGCGAGGTAGCGCAGCTTGGCTGGATCGTGGTCGCTCACCCGTCGCACGCGCACGATGGCCCCGACCGGCACGAGAGACAATGGACACTCCGTCGCGGCCGGTACCGTGCCCGCCAGCGTGGGAATCGGTTCGCCGTGTGGGTCGGACTCGGGGTTGCCGAGCTTGTCGGCGATGCGCGCTTCGAGTCGCTCCGACATGGCGTGCTCCAACCGCTCGGCATCTTCGTGTACCTCGTCCCAGGCATAGCCGAGTACTTGCACCAGAAACTGTTCTGCCAGCCGGTGATGGCGGATGATCTCCAACGCTACGCGGGATCCTTCCGCCGTTAGGCGAACGCCGTAGTAGGGCGTGTGGTCGACCAGGCCGATCTGCGCGAGCTGCCGCAGCATGTGCGACGTGCCGGCGGGGGTGACACGCAGCCGCTCGGCGAGCGCGGTCGTGTTGACGCTGCCGTCGTCGCCGCCAAGCTGGTAGATGGCCTTCACGTAGTCTTCCACCGCCTGAGTGGTTGGCCGGCCCTGGGCGTCCCGCGGCATGGCATCCTCCAACGTCAGTGTACCTGACGGGCTGGAGACCAACGGGCTGCTTCCGCCTGCCGAGGGGCGGCGTGGGCCGTGGCCATTGCCCGACGGGAACCACCGGTAACCAGCGGTACTAGCAAGGGCGCGGCGGCTAGCGTACTATATCACTGCACGCCCGCACGCGATTTGCGCTCAGCAGTAGTGCTGGGCGTGCGATGGGGTGCGACGATTGTCCAAGTAGCCGCTCGCCCGCGCTTCGGGGTGAGATTGCCGATTCCGCCGCCGAGCGTTGGCGACGGAGGGCTGCTGCCGCCAGCAGCCCCTCGTTCGCCTCTCGGCGTGCCGGCATTATTGCTCTCGGTGCTGATAGCCGGTATTGGGTTTGGCGTCCGTACCTGGCAGCTTGCCGTCCCCAGCCTTTGGTACGACGAAGGGGTGAGCTGGGCGCTGGCGTGCATGCCGGCCCCGCGACTCCTTGCTACGCTGGTGGCCACCGACTTCAACCCGCCGTTGTATCCGCTCCTGCTCCATTGGTGGATGCCCCTTGCTGGCGCCAGTGAGTACGCCCTGCGCTTCCCGTCGGCCCTGGCCGGAACGCTGGTCCTGCCGCTCTGTTGGGTGCTGGCTTGGCGCTGCGTAGCGCCCTGGGCCGGCCCGCGGGCCGCGCTGTGGGCGGCGGCGCTGGCGAGCTTGCTGGCCGCCACTTCCGTATTCCTGACGGACTTCAGCCAGGAGGCTCGCGCCTACTCCCTCGTGACGGCCCTCTCCCTCCTGTCCGCCTATTCCTTGCTCAGGCTGGCCGGCTGTCTCTTATACAC
>CALBSQ010000053.1 GCA_937967325.1 uncultured Chloroflexota bacterium | reverse complement strand
GCACCGCGGCGGCGGCTACGCCAATCTGTACCGCTTGCAGGCGGATCTGTACCAGGGTGCCCGGGCCGGGGTGATTAGGAGATGAGAAGACGTTGGGACCGGCAACTGGGGAGCCCGCTCAGGCGAGTGTTTCGGCAACGGTGGGGGCCGGGGACTGCTGGACCGGGCCGGCGGCCTCGGTGGCATCGCCCCATCGCTCCGGACGCGTGGCGCCGGATCACTGGGGCCGTCGTCACACTGTGGCGCGCGCTGCGCCTGGTGTGGGAGGCGGACCCGCCCCGCGCGACGCTCCAGTTGATCCTTATGCTGCTCATGAGCGGGCTACCGGTCGCGCTGGCCTGGCTCTCCAAGCTGGTCATCGACCGGCTCAACGCGGTGGTCGTGCTACACCAGCGTGCCCCAGCAACGGTGGATGCCGCGTTCACGGCGGCTGCGCTCTATGTCGTCTTTCAGTTGCTAGGTCGCCTGCTCGATCCTGTGCAGCGCCAGGTGGATGTCACGTTGAGCACGCGCGTCCTTGGCCACGTCGACCGGCGGACGATGGCGGCGGGGGCTGCCATCCCCGACCTGGATCACTTCGAGCGGAGGGAGTTTCACGACGAGCTGACGCTGATTCGCGGCGAGGTCACCCACCGGCCGGTTCATCTGGTGACGATCCTCGCTCTGTGCGGGCGCCACCTGCTGACCGCGCTCGGCTCGGTGGCGCTCCTCGCCCACGTCCATCCGTTACTCCCGTTTGTGCTGATCGCCTGCGTCGTTCCCCAGACCATCGTCCAGACGCGACTGGAGGAGCTTAGTTACGACAGCCTCACCAAACGTTCCGAGGCGGCGCGGATGATGGCCTACTGCGCGCGCCTCACGACCACGGCGGATGCTGCCAAAGAACTGCTGGTCTTCGGCGTCGGCCCCTGGTTCCGCGAGCGCTGGCGGCGCCTGTCGCAGGAAGCGCTGACGGAGACGGCACGCCTGCGGGGCGTCCGGCTACTCTCCACGGCCGGCGTCGTGGCCGGATACGGCGCCGGGCTGGCGCTCATTTACGCTGGCGTGGCGATGGGGCTGAGCGGCCATCGTCTGACCGTCGGCGACTTCGCCCTCTACCTGAGCGTGGCCTCAGGGCTCCAGCGGATGCTGGCCAGTTTGGGCGGCAACGCCACCTCGGTCATGATCGACCTGCGTTTCTTGGCGCGCTGGTTCGCCTTCCTCCACGACACCCGGCCGAGTATCGCGCTAGCTCCTGCAGGAACGGGCCGGCAGGCGCCGCCGCGCTTCCGGCAGGTGCTGGAGCTGCGCGACGTGTCGTTCACCTATCCCGGCCAGCCGCGCCCGGTCTTGGAAGGACTGACCTGCACACTGGGCGCCGGGGAGACGGTGGCCGTAGTCGGGGCGAATGGCGCCGGCAAGACGACCCTGGTCAAGTTGCTCACTCGCCTCTACGACCCGACTTCCGGAGACATCCTGCTCGACGGCGTGCCCATTGCCGCCTACGACCTCGCGCAGTTGCGACAACGGGTCACGGTGCTGTTTCAGGACTTTGCCCACTTCGCGCTGAGCGCGCAGCACAACATCGGCGTGGGCGACGTGGCCCGCGTGGAGGATCGCGAAGGAGTGCTGGCCGCCGCGCGCTGGGCGGGGTCCGACACGGTGCTGGCCAAGCTGCCTCAGGGGTTGGACACCCCGCTCACGCGCACCTTCACCGGCGGCGTCGACCTCTCCGGCGGCGAGTGGCAGAAGATCGCCATGGCCCGCGCCGCCATGCGCGACGCGGCGCTGGTGATCCTCGATGAACCGACCGCCGCCTTAGACGCCCAGGCCGAGAACGAGCTCTTCCAGCGTTTCCGCGCGCTGGCGGCGGGAAGGACGGTGCTGCTGATCAGCCACCGCTTCAGCACGGTGCGCATGGCCGACCGCATCCTGGTGCTGGAGGGCGGGCGCATCATCGAAGAGGGGACGCACGAGAACCTGGTTGCGCTTGGTGGCCGATATGCCGCGCTGTATGAGCTGCAGGCCGGGCGATATCGGTGACCAGCGCTCCTGTCTAGTCCCCCTGCCGGGTGGAGCGCGAGGTACGGCCTTGCACGGCAGCGGCGATGCGGGCCAGCACGCCCGGCAGGTCCGCCAGCACCTCATCATTACGGAAGCGGATGACCGGATAGCCGTAGGCCGCCAAATGGTCCTGGCGGGCGACATCATGATGCGCTTGCTCCGGCTGATCGTGAATCATGCCACCCAACTCCACGACCAGCCGGCGTGACGGGCAACAGAAATCGAGGATAAAGGGACCGAGCGGGTGCTGGTTGCGGAACCGTAGCCCGCACAACTGCCGGCCCTGCAAGGCCGACCAGAGTTGCTGCTCGGCTGGAGTCATCGACGAGCGCAGCGCCCGCGCCGCGGCCCCGACCTCAGGCGACACCCCGCGAATGCGTACCGGCTGTCTTCTCGCCACGCGCGCCCCCGCTTTCGAGGGGACAAGCGTAGCGCGGGCGACGGGCGTCGGCTCAGACCATCACGGAACGTCGGCTGGTGGGGGGCCGGGGGGGGCCGCTCCCCCACCAGCCGACCTCTGCCGCTGGCATCTTCGACGGCTACGAACGTTCGTGCAGTGGCGCGCATGAAGCAGACGTCCATTGACAAGGACGGTTGCGATCGTCGTCCGGATGCGCGACGCGTCACACGCCTGGGACGGCTATCCCCGCGATTGGAATGCGAGCCATGATGGCAGCGTCTGGCCCCGCCCCGTCGTACGCGCGTATCAGCTCAACATAACGATGAGTCGCACGCTCTACCGCCGCTGTCCCCACCCCCGCGACGAGGACGCTGCTGTCATCGAGGCTCACGATCCAGGCATCCCCGCTCTCGCCGTGCCGCCGGCTGTCTTCCCCCGCCTGGCCTGGCACAGCGGCCGTCACGGTGAGGTCAGCCACAAAGATGGTGAGGCCGTTGGGCTGCGCGGGGCGGTCGAGGATGAGCGGCAGAGCGCCGATTTGCTCCAGGATAGCCTGCTGAACGCGGGCCGCCGCCATTCCGACACCCATGCCGCCCAGCGGCACGATCGTGAGCCCTTCCAGGATGGCCGGCGGGGTCGCCTGGAGGTCTGCCTCCATCCGGTACTGCTTCACGCCCTGGTGCGTGTTGATGCGCTCGGCGACGAGCCGGAAGCCGGCGCGCTGGTACAGGCGCAGCGCTCTGCCATTGTCCGGATGAACGGTGAGCCTGACGCGGCCTACTCCTGAGACGGCTGCGGAGGACAATAGATGCCGCAGTAGCGCGCGACCGAGGCCCAGCGACTGCGCCTCGCCCCGCAGTCCGATGCCGAAAACGGGGACGGACTCCTCGTGCCACTGGAGGAAGGCGTAGCCGAGCACCAGCTCGCCAGCCCTCGTGTTGTCCACGGCGATCAGCCGGTAGGTCGGGTCCCGCGCCGCGTCCAAGGCCAGCCGCCGCGCCTCATCCTCATCCAGGCTGAAGAAGTAATAGATCTCCTGTTCCGTCAGCGCGGCGAAGAAGTCGGCCATCCGGTCGGCATCGCTCGACACGACCGGCCGCAACGCCGCGACGCGCCTGTCACGGAGGACAACGTCTCGCCTGGGCTCGACGCGCCAGGTCGGAGGCTGGAGCGGTGGAGTCATGGCAGCCGGCTCATTCGCGACGGCAACGCCCCGGCCCAGGTCCCGCCGAGGCCGGCTTACTCATCGTGGCTCCGTTGACCCGCCGTATCGTCCAGCAAGCGAACGGCAGCGTCCACGATCATGTCGCCCGCTTCCGGCGCCAGCCGGCTCTGCGAGCCGAAGATCGTCTCGTAGCCGCCTTCCTCGAAGGCGGCCCGATGGGGGATGTAGCCGACCCAATCGTTCGCCATGGTGACGACGATCGTGTGCGCGAAGGGCGAGCGACCCTGGATCTCGCGGCCCAACTCGACGAATAGCTCGCCAGGGATCGCCAGGAGCGCCACGTCGTCCAGTGCGACCAGCTGCAGCGCAGTCTGCGTCGGGACGGGACCGCGCTCCACCAGCTTGACGTACTCGTCGGCATAATACTTCACTACGCGTCCAAAGTTGAGCTGGCTGAACTTGGGCTGGTACGCCTCGGCGATCAGGTCAAAGGGGAATCGGTCGATCCGGCGTGCCGGCAACGAGATGGCCCGCTCGCGGATGCGCAGGTGGGCTCCTGTGCGCCACTGCACGGACAGCAGAGCAGGCGGTACCACCGCGGCCAGTTGCGTCCCGAACTCCGCCGCGTCGGCAACCAGCGGGTTGGTGTTGGCGGCTGCGCCGGAGGTGTAAAAAATCCGGCTGCTCGCTAAGCCCAGCCGCTCGGCCAGGCTCGCGGCGAAGTAGCCCGGGTAATTGGCCGACCAGCGGCCGTCGCCGGCGCAGGTGGCGTGGCAGGCGAAGTTGGCGAACAGCGCTTGCAAGCGGTCACCGGTCCGAAAGGCGAGCAGCGGCAGGCGGGGGTCGATGTCACCTGCCGGGCCGACGACCGGGTCGTCGGGCAGCAGCAGCCAGGTGTTGCGCACTCGCCCATTCCGGAGCTTGGCGCGACGGTAGTGCGCTAGGGTTCCCTGCTCGGCCTGCGCGTAGGCCCACTCCGCCGGCGCCATTGTCCCGGCCGCGGTGGCTACCACATCCGCAATGCGCCGCGGCAGCTCCTCCATATAGGCCTGGGGCCAGCTCGTCGCGGCATAGCGGAGCGTCGCCGGTCCCTGGTGGGTGTGACTGCAAGCGATGAGCACGTGCTCGCCGGGGATGCCCACCGCGCCGGCAATCAGCTCACGAGCCCTGAGCACCGTGTCGCGTTCAAGGCCGATCACGTCGAGCGTCACGAGCGCGGCACGGGTGGCGCCGTCGTCCAGGACGAGCGCCCTAGCGTGAAGCGGATCGCGCACACCCAGGCTAGGCGCCGCCCAGAGTCCGCCGGCGATGTCCAGCCCCCGAGGAGGGGTGATGTCGATACTTCCGGTCCCCACAGCGACGGTCACGGTGGCCATCTCCTCCAATCCGGCTCGTGTTGTAGGATGACTTTACTACCCAGCGACTTAATGATACAACACAGTGTACGGACGCAGGACGATCGGGGAAGCGTCCGCCGAGCTCGCGATGGCGGGGAATTAGAGATGATCGTGCCGGCTCGTGCCAGCGTCGCCGAGGCCAAACGGTGGCGGAAGCCGCCCCGGCTCTACGGGGCGGTGGCCCACGATCTGGCCGAGGCCATTACCGAGGGACGCTTTGCACCAGGCGACTTCCTGCCGACGGAGCATGCGCTGGCTACCGAGTACGGCGCGAGTCGCGGCGTGGTACGCGAAGCCCTGCGGCTGCTCAGTGCGCGAGGGATGATCGAGGTGTTCCATGGAAGAGGTAGCCGCGTCTTGCCTCGCCACCGGTGGCAGCTACTCGATCAATTGGTCCACCTGATGCAGGAGGACCGGCGGGTCCCGCGAGACCTCCTCCAGCTCCGACGCATTCTGGAGGTCGAGATCGCCGGCATGGCGGCCGAGAGCGCCTCCGACGCGCAGTTAGAAGCGATGGGTCTGACCATTGACCAGATGCGGGCGGACGCCGATCGCCCTGAAATCTGTATCGAGCACGACATCCAGTTCCACCGGTTGCTGGCCGAGGCGGCGGGCAACGTCCTGCTCCCGCTCGTGCTCGAGCCGGTGGGCCAGCTCCTGCGGGCCAGCCGCCTGGCGACGATCCACAACCCCGGCTCCGTCGACCGCTCCGTGATGGCCCACCAGCAGATCCTGGACCAGGTTCGGGCGCGCGACATGGCCGGCTCGCGAGACGCTATGCACCGTCACCTTGTCCAGGTAGAAGGCGAGATCCAACAAATGAAGGGAGCGTTCGAGCCCGCCATGGCGAGCCAGTAGTGCGCGCTGCCAGGGGGCATGGTTGGCTCCCCGGCGATATCGCGGCAATGGTCCGTAGACAAGGATAGGAGAAAGCATCATGAGTCGCTTCACGACGCGCGATCTTGCGAGCCGCCGGAGGTTGCTGACCCTCGCCGGGAAGCTGGTTGCAGTTACCGCCGTGGTACCGCTACTCCAGGCATGCTCGGGAGGCCAGACGACCAGCTCCAGCGCGGCAGCGTCGTCACTGGCCTCGGGGGCTGTGTCCGCCTCCGTCGCCTCTTCGACCGGGGTGGCGAAGGCGACTGGGACGGTCGTCTTCTGGAACCCGACGCAGAAACTGGGCGACATGATCGTCCAGGAAGCTGCCAAGGCAAAGCCTGACCTCAAGCTCCAGTTCGTGCTGGGCGAATACGACAGCAACACGAAGACCATGGCCGTGCTGGCCGCCGGCAATCCGCCGGACCTCTCCTACCTGGGCCGCTGGCAGGGTCCGGACCTGGCCGTGCGCAATGCCATCTTCGCGATGGACGACAAGATCAAGCTGGCGGGTTCCTGGAAGTGGAGCGATGTCTGGCCGCGCCTGCAGAAGGACTCCGTGCAGTGGGGCAAAACCTGGGTCATCCCTTACTCGACGGACACCCGGGCCTTCTTCTACAACAAGACCCTGATGCAGAAGGCCGGGCTGGATCCGGACAAGCCGCCGACCACCTGGCAGGACATGGTGGCCCAGGCCGCCAAAGCCACGACCAAGGACAGCTCCGGCAAAATCAACATCATCGGCTACACGCCCACCTTCGGCAACCCGCCCACCTATTTGACCTTCTACTCCATGCTCTGGGTGCTCGGCTCGGACTTGGTGAACGATGATCATACCAAGGTGACTTTACAGGACAAGGGTGCAGAGGCGATGACCGCAGTCAAGGGCCTCATGGATCAGCAAGGCGGCTACGAGCAGGCGGCGGCGTTCACCAAGGGCCTCACGATGGGGACCGGCATCGACGCCTTTTCCGCCGGCAAGGTGGTCTTCGGGATGAACAGCGAGGGCGTCTTCCCGAACTATGATAAGTACTCGCCGGACCTGCAGTACGGCATCATTCCTGGCCCGGTCTACACCCCGAACACGGAGCACCTGAACTACGACGGCGGCGGTGGGTGGTATTACTTCAAGAAGGCCAAGAACCCTGACGGCGCCTGGCAACTGACCGACTTTCTCATGGGTAAGGACTTCTACACCAACTACGCCGACCAGTCGGGCGGCATCCCCGCCTTGCAGACCGTGGCGCAGGCCTGGGGCGCCAAGGACAAGCGCCGAGAGCAGTTCCTCGCTACCGCGGCGACAGTCCATTGGATCCCCATCGTCGTCGGCACGCTGGACATGCTGAACTTCATCTCGACGATGTGGGACGACATCCTCATCGGCAAGAAGCCGATGGATCAGGAGCTGAAGACGGCGGCGGACGCCGTCCAGGGGATTCTGGATAAGAACAACGCCTATCCGCCACCGCAAGGCTAGGGTGGGGCACGCCATGAACGCATCAGCGCAGGTGATCCCAAGCCAGGCGCGCCGCCGCCGCGCCGGCGGTATGGCGCGTCGAGAGGCCATTGAGGGCTACCTGTTCATCTTACCCTGGATCGTGGGTCTCATCGTCTTTACGGCCGGTCCGTTCCTCGCGGGCTTCTTGCTGAGTTTCACGGACTACAGCGCACTGCAAGCGCCGAACTGGACCGGCCTCCAGAACTACGTCAAAGTCTTCCACGACCAGAACTTTTATCTCTCTATCTTTAATACGCTGTACTACGTCGTACTGTCGGTCCCGCTGGGTATGGTGATCGGGTTTGGCCTGGCGCTGCTGCTCAATCAGAAGATCCCCGGCATCGCCTTTTTCCGTACCGCCTTCTACATGCCGTCCATCGTCCCGGCGGTACCCTCGATCATGCTGTTCCTCTGGATCCTGAATGATCGCTTCGGCCTGCTCAACGGCTTCCTCAGCAGCATCGGGATTTCGGGGCCGGACTGGCTCACCTCGCCGAGCTGGACCAAGCCGTCGCTGGTGATCTGGAGCCTCTGGCAGGTCGGCGGCAGCATGATCATCTACCTGGCCGGCCTCCAGTCCGTGCCGCAGGAGTTGTACGAAGCGGCAAGCATCGACGGCGCCGGCGCCGGCCGCAAGTTTTGGCACGTCACCATCCCGATGATCTCACCGACTATCTTCTTCGTGCTGACCATCGGTATTATCTCCAGCTTTCAGGTCTTCACGGCGGCGTTCTTGTTGGGTTCGGGCAACTACGGCATGCCCGGCGCCGGCCCGCTGAACTCCCTGCTGTTCTGGGTGCTGAACATCTACCAGCAGGGTTTCTACTTCTACCGGTTCGGTTATGCATCCGCGCTGGCCTGGCTCCTCTTCGTCGTCATCATGCTGGTGACCTTAGTGCAGCTCGCGCTCGCCCGGCGCTGGGTCTACTATGAGGCTGAAACGCCGGGCCGCTAGGGAAAGATATGGCAGCAACAGGAACGATGTCCCTCGCGCGATCCAGACGGAGGTCGCAGGGTCTGATGGCCGGACGCGTGCTCCGCTACGCGGCCCTCATCCCGCTCAGTGTGGTCTTCTTGGCGCCGCTGGTCTGGATGCTCTCGACGTCACTGAAGACCGACCGGCAGCTCGGGCTGTGGCCGCCGGTCTGGATTCCCACCCCTCCGGTCTGGCTGAACTATGCCCACGCCTGGACCTCGGCGCCCTTCGCGCTCTACGCGCGAAACACGCTGATCATCACCGCCACGGCGATGCTCGGGCAGTTGCTCTCCGCTTCGGCGGTTGCCTACGGCTTTGCCCGCCTGCGCTTTCCAGGGCGCGACATCCTCTTCATCGTTGTCCTGGCGACGATGATGCTGCCGGGCGTCGTCACCCTGATCCCGACCTACATCCTGTTCCAGAAGCTGGGTTGGCTCAATACCTTCCTGCCCCTCATCGTCCCGGCCTACTTCGGAGCGCCGTTCTTCATCTTCTTGCTGCGTCAGTTCTTCCGGTCCATCCCGATGGAGCTCTCGGAGGCGGCCAAGATCGACGGCGCCTCCAATCTGCGCATCCTGCTCCAGCTCATCCTTCCACTCTCCAGGCCGGCACTGGCGACGCTCCTGATCTTCTCGTTCACCGGCAATTGGAACGACTTCCTGGGTCCGCTCATTTACCTGAACACTCAGGACAAGTACACCTTGACCATTGGCCTGCAGGTGTTTCTGCAGCAGAACAGCACGCAATTTCAGTACCTTATGGCGATCTCCTTCCTGATGAGTCTGCCAATCATCGTGGTATTCTTCTTTGCCCAGCAGCACTTCGTGCGTGGCATCGTGATGAGCGGAATCAAGGGCTAAGCCGGTGCGAGTGCTGACGGGAATGCTGATCCAGGAGTCCAACACCTTTTCGCCTGTCCCGAGCGGGCTCGACGACTTCGAGGCCGGTTGCCTGCGCTACGATCAGGACAGCATAGACGGCTTGGCGGACACCCGCACGGAGATCGGCGGCTTCATCCAGTCGAGTCGTCGTCACGGGGTGGAGCTGGTCCCGACACTGACGGCCTGGGCCTCCAGCGGCGGACCGATCAGCGCGCGGGACTTCAATCGGCTGACGGCCGAATTCCTGGCCCGGGTCCGAGCGGCCGGTCACGTCGACGGTGTGCTGCTGGCGCTCCACGGGGCCTGGGTAAGCGAGCAAGAGCGGGACGCCGACGGTTGGCTGCTGACGGAGCTGCGCCGGCTCGTCGGGCGCGACGTTCCGATCGTCGCGACCCTCGACCTGCACGCCAACGTCACTGAGGCGATGGTCAAGGCGGCTGATGCCCTGGTCGGCTTTCGCAGTTATCCCCATACCGACATGTACGAGACTGGGGAGCGGGCAGCCGAGCTGCTGTTCCACTGCCTCAAGGCCCGTTCTCGCCCGGCCATGGCGATCCGCAAGCTTCCGATGGTGGTACCGCCCGAGAATGCGCAGACGACCGAAGGGCCGGCGGCGGATGTGATGCGTGAAGTGATCGGGCTGGAGTCGCTCCCCGGGGTCCGCTCGGCGTCCCTGTTTGTCGTCCAACCGTGGCTCGACGTGGCGGAGATGGGTTGCACGGTCGTCGTCGTCACCGATGGCGGCGCACAGTCCGTGCAGCAGCAGGCCGATCGCGTCGCGGAGCTCCTGTGGAGCCGCCGTCACGAGTTCCATGTCCCGCTGCTGTCTCCGCATGAGGCGGTGCGGCAAGGCTTGCAGGTGAAGGAAGGCCCAGTGCTGCTCGTCGACTCCGCGGACGGCGTCAGCTCCGGCGCGCCGGGGGATAGCACGGCTTTGCTGCGAGAGCTGGTGGATGCCCCCCTGCGCGGTAAGGCCCTGCTGACGTTGGTCGATCCCTATGCTGCTCGTGCCGCGGCGCCGGCCGACGGCAAGGAGATCACTTTGGCTATCGGTGGCCGGCTTGATCCCGCCCGCCACCAGCCGGTCCCCGTCACCGGCGTCGTCCGCCGGCTGACGGGTGGGCGGCTCACCTTCACTGCCGGCGTTGGCGATGGCCTCACGTCTGACATGGGTACCGCCGTGGTACTGGAATCGGGGATGCTGCAGGTGTTGCTCACCGAGCGCCCGGTTCCATGCTATGACCCGGGCATCTACTGCGCGGCTGGGCTGGACCCTTCCAGCGCGCAGCTCGTGGTGGTGAAGTCGCCGAACAACTTCCGCTGGACCTATCGCGACATCGCCAAGCAATGGATCTACGTCGATGCGCCGGGTGCGAGCACTCCTCGGTTGCAATCGCTGTCCTATCACAAGGTGCAGCGTCCGCTCTTCCCCCTGGACGACTGGAATTGGCGACCGAATGGCTAGCGCTGCCCAGCGGTTCCCCATGTATTGAAGCGAGGATGATGAAGATATCCCGCGTAGGTCTAGATTCCTACAGTTTGACGGGACCGACCGGTCACGAGATTTGTGACCGCGATGTATTTCGGCAGTTACAGAAAGCCAAGGAGCTTGGCGCTGAGGGCCTGCAGTCGACCATTCCTGACGACGCGGTGCGAGTTCGCGACGCCTTCGCGCTAGCTGCTGATCTGGACCTGTACCTGGAGCCATACGTGCAGCTTCCGCTACACTGGCAGGCCGACAGCTCTGTGGTGGAACGACGCGAGCAGAGGTTTCACCTGACCTGCCGGCTGGCTGCCGAGCACGACGTCCAGGCGCTGCACTGCACCATGGGCGCGCGCGAGCGATTCCAGGACTTGGGTCGATGGAAGGAGTTCGTTGCCGCTACCGCCGCCTGTTTGCAACGGCTGGCCCCCGAGCTACGCGAGCACGGCCTGCGCCTCGGCATCGAGAATCACTGGGACTACACGACCTATGAGATCGTGCAGATCGCCGAGCAGGTCGGCGCGGACGTGGTCGGGGTTGGGCTGGACACGGGCAATCTCCCCATCCTCGGCGAGGCGCCCGACGGCGGAGTGGCGCGCTCGGCGGCCTGCGCAGTCACGACCCATCTCAAGGACGTGATGTTGATGTCGACGGAGCGCGGTGCAGCGAGGCCCGTGATGCCGCTGGGCCAGGGGCAGATGGACATCGCTGGTACAATCCGCGCGATCGTTCAGCGCAATCCGACCATCAACTTCACCATCGAGGATCACTCGGTCATCTACGACATCGACTATTTTGCGCCGTGGTGGTTGGAAGCTGTACCGGAGCTGACCGCCTACGACATCGCCACGATGGCGCGGCTGGCGCGTGAGGGCGACCGCTGGCTGGCCGAGCGGCGCGTCCCCGATCCGCATGCCGCGGAGCTCGTGCCCTGGTCCATCCGTGGTCCGGCGCGACTGGCGACCGACATCCAGTTTGTCAAGGGCGTATTGGCTGGCATCGCCTCTTGTTCCGCGAGTGAGACACAGAAAGGCCACCAATGACCGACCGCCTAGGAGTAGGGTTAATCGGCGCCGGCGGGATCAGCCGTGCGCATATCCCCGGCTATCTGCAGTGCCAAGATCGCGCCAACGTCATCGCGGTCGCCGACGAGCGCGAGGACGCCGCCCGCGCAGCCAGCCAGGCGCTCGGCGGCGGGACCGTGTATACCGACTGGCGTGCCCTGCTGGAAGACCGCGAAGTCGACGCTGTCGACATCTGCTTGCCCCACGACCTGCACGAGCCGGTCGCTGTCGCCGCTGCGCAGCAGGGGAAACATATCCTGGTGGAGAAGCCCATCGCCCGCGACCTGCGCGAAGCCGACGCCATGCTGGCGGCGGCCGAGCGAGCCGGGGTGACGCTCATGGTGTGTCACGACCGCCGCTACCACCCGGCCTTCGTCCGCATCAAGGAGCTGGTGGATTCCGGCGCGCTCGGCCGGCTGCTCTGCCTACGCTTGGACCACAACCAGTTCATCCGGCTGACGCCGGAGCACTGGATCTTCCAGAAGGACCGGCTCGGCGGGGGTGCGGTGATGAGCTGCCTCATCCATCAGCTTGACCTCATGCGCTGGTACGGCGGCGACGTCTCGCTGGTAGGTGGCCTCTCCCTGACTATTCCGGAGCGCATGGAGGGGGAGATCATCGGCATCGTGCCGCTGCGCTTCCGATCCGGCGCGTTGGGCGACGGCGTGATCAACTGGCATATGCACAGTAGGGGTGAGGCCGGCGGCCTTTGGTACGAGCTCGTCTGGCTGAGCGGGACCGAGGGCAACCTCCACAATATGGACGGCATCCATCTGCTGCGGCACGACGGCTCCCAGCGGTATGAGACGATTCCAGTGCCGGAAGGCACGGGCCACCCTCGTGCCATCGCCCACTTTGTCGACTGCGTGCTCAACGGACGGGAGCCGCTCACTAATGGGCGGGAAGGTCGCGCCGCGCTGGAGCTGGCCATGGCCGCCTACCAGTCCGAGCGAGACAACTGCTTTGTCAAGCTGCCGTTGCCGGCGCAGCGCCCCTAAAGTACAGGAGTCGCAATGTCAACGCTGACTGAGGAGCTGGCGATTCATGGCGGTCCCGCCGCGGTGCCGCCGGGAACGATTCAGCCGTGGCCGACCGTGACGGACCTGGACAAGGCCGCGGTGTTGCGGGTGCTGGACCGTGGGACGCTGTGGGGACCGGCAGCTCCCGAGGTGACGGCTCTACAGCAGGAGTGGGCCGCGTTCCTCGGCGCTCGCTATTGTTTGGCCGCGAACTCGGGGACGGCAGCGCTGCACATGGCAGTTGCCGCCGCTGGGGTCGAGCCCGGCGACGAGGTCATCACCCCCCCCCTGTCCTGGACATCCACGGCAACCTGTATCCTGCACCACAACGCCATCCCCATCTTCGCCGACATTGACCCGCACACCTTCACCATCGATCCAGAGCGGATCGTCGAGAAGATCACGCCGCGCACCCGCGCTATCTTGCCCGTACACCTCTACGGGCTACCGGCCGATATGGCGCCGATCCTGGCGCTGGCCGAGCGGCACGGCCTCAAGGTCATCGAAGACTGCTGCCAGGCGCACGGCGCGGAGTACCAGGGAAAGAAGGTCGGAACGCTCGGTCACGTCGCCGCGACGAGTTTTAACGGCAACAAGAATCTGCCCGGTGGCGAAGGCGGAGCGCTCAACACCGACGATGTGCGCCTTTGGCAGGAGGCGGCCCGACTGCAGCAGTTCGGCGAGCACCGGCGTGCCGACGGCGCTCGCGAGTACAACGCCTACGGGATGGGCTGGATGTACCGGACGACGGAAATGACCGCCGCCTTCGTGCGCTCCCAGCTTGGTCGCCTCGACGCCGTCACCGATCATATCCGGCGCAACGCCCAGGCGCTCACGCGCGCGCTGACCGGCATTCGTGGGCTCCAAACGCCGGTTGAGCCGCCAGGCCGCAAGCACGTGTTCTTCCGCTACGTGGCGCAGTTCCGGCCGGAGGAGCTAGGCATTGCGGCGCCACTGGCGCCGGCCAGCGAGCGCATCCGCCAGGCGCTGCGGGCCGAAGGGGTAGCCATCGGCCGTGCCGAGTTCGTCCTACCGGGGATGACGCTCTTTCAGGAGAAGCGCGGCTACGGCAAGGGGTGCCCGTGGACCTGCCACTATCGGCAGCCAATCGAGTACCGGGCGGAAGACTACCCGAGGGCGGTCAGCGCTATCGACTCGATCATCCCGATCACTGGGCTGACGCCACCCAACGATGCGGCGGTGATAGCCGGCTACGTCAAGGCATTCGAGAAGGTATTTGGCCAGCTTGACCGGCTGCTGGCGGAGCGCTGAGCCGGCGGTTGAAACCGCGCCTATCACTGAGCAAAGCTCGCCTGCGCGGGCTGGTCACATTTGAGGATGGCCGCACCTCCGACCGCGGGCAGTCCGCGCAGGCGGACTTCGCCCGGCACAAGGCGCGACTTCAGTCGCCGGTCACTTGATGGATATGTCATCAAAGGAGCAGACGCATGCTGCAGGTAGGATCAGCGGCAGTCGACATAACACCGCCGCTCGGATCGGCGGTGGCCGGACAGTTCAATGACCGGCGCGCGGAGGTCATCCACGATCCGCTCTTCGCGCGGGCGCTGGTCATCGACGACGGCCACACCTGCGCTGCGCTGGTCGCCTGTGACGTGCTCTCCCTGAAGCGTCGCAGCGTACTGGCGGCACGTCAGGGTGCCGCGGCGCTCACCAGCATCCCGCGGGAACACATGATGCTCACGGCGACCCATACCCACACCGGGCCAAGAACCGCCGATATCTTCCCAGCCCCCGTCGATGCCGAGTATCTGGCGCTGTTACCGCGTCAGATTGCCGGAGCCGTGGCCCTGGCCTATCAGGCGCGGCAACCCGCCCAGATCGGAGCCGGCTCCGGCCGCGAGGAGAGCGCCTCCCACAACCGGCGCTACCTGCGCCGCGACGGCAGCGCGCAGATGCACCCGCCAAAAGGCGACCCGGCGTTCGTCGGTCCGGAAGGTCCGGACGACCCCGAAGTTGGCGTGCTGTTCGCGCGCGGGTTGGATGGGCGTTTCCTCGGCGGCGTGGTCAATTACACCAGCCACCCCATCGTGGTCGGCGGCGAGAAGGCCATCTCCGCGGACTACCCCGGCTACCTGGTTCGCGCATTGGAGGCGGTCAAAGGCGGCCCCGGCAAGGCGCTGTTTGTCAACGGCGCCTTCGGCAACGTCTGCCCGATCGACGTCCACGACCTGCAGCATCGCGAGTATGGCTACGCCTGGGCCGAGCGTGTCGGCAATATCCTCGCCGGGGAGGCGTTGCGTGTGCTGGAGAAGGCAGACCCACGGGATAACGGAACGCTGCGGATCGCCAGCCGGCAGGTGGCATTGGCCATCCGCGAGGTGACGGAAGAGCAGATCGACCGGGCACGTGCGCTGTTGCAGCAGGGCGAGGCAGCGGACCCGCGCGAGCGCGTCTACGCGCAGGAGGCGTTGCTGGTGGCGGCGGAGCGCCGACAGTCCCCCACGGTTGAGGCCGAGGTCCAGGTCATTGCTTTCGGCGACATCGCCTTCGTTGGCATCCCGGGCGAGCTCTTCGTGGAGTTTGGCCTGGAGATCAAACGCCGCTCGCCCTTCCCACACACCTACATCGCCGGCATGGCCAACGGTTGCGCCGGCTACATCCCAACGCGTCAGGCATTTGCCGGGGGCGGCTATGAAACACGCCTTGCCCGGTCGAGCAAGCTCACCGCGGAAGCGGGCGAGCAGCTCGTTGTCGTTGCGCTGGAGCTGTTACGCTCCACCAGTCTGCCGAACGCTGAAGCGCCGGACTGACGGAACTGGCTTGCGGCGCGCTATGCTCCGGCGGCCGCTGTGCTCGTTGGGCTGAAGAATGCCCGAGGGAAAAGTGGCAAGCGCCCCAGCCGGCGGAATGGAACGTCCCGTCGGCGACATGCGCCTCATCCGAGTGGAGGTAGCAGGCGGGTGCTGTTCTCTGTCGCAAATGCCGGGACGCGATCCCATGTATACTCCAGTCTCCTGAATGCGGTTGGGTCCTTGCGAGTGGCGATTCGACTTGCCATACTTCACCATAGACGTGTAGCGGGACTCGCGATGTGAGTGCAAGAATTTCAATGGACCGGCAGAGGATTGCCGAGTTCTGTAGGATGCGCCAGATTCGAAGGTTGGCACTGTTCGGCTCCGTGCTGCGCGACGACTTTCGAGCCGATAGTGACGTCGACGTGTTGATTGAATTCGAGCCGGAATCGCGAGTTGGACTCCTTGGCCTGGCCAGGATGGAACGGGAACTCTCGGGGTTGCTCGGCGGGCGGAAGGTAGACATTCGCACGGTCCAGGATCTTAGCAGGTACTTTCGCGACGACGTCATCGCAGGCGCGGAGGTGCAGTACGCACAGGAGGCGGTCGCCTTCGTGACAGGACGGACGAGAGGAGACCTAGCGGGAGACCGGATATTGACACTCGCCCTGGTCAAATCTATCGAGATTGTTGGGGAAGCTGCCGCGAGAATCTCGATAGAGACGCGCAACGGGTATCCAATGGTGCCCTGGCAGGACATTGTGGGCATGAGAAACAGACTTATTCATGCCTATTTCGACGTTGATCTCAATCGAGTCTGGGATACCGCAACGGTGGATCTTCCACCCCTAATCGCCGCGCTGGAACAGATAATCGAAATGGAGCGGACTTAGGCGTAGGGTAGGTCTCCTATGTAAGTTCGTGCTCCGCAAGGATGAGGAGCGTCCCGCGGCACGCGGGTTCGCTTGCCGTATGCTGCATTCGAGGCGAGGTCCGGCAGACGCGGCGCGTGAGCGCCTAGGAAGGTGAGTCCCATGTCAAAAGTCGTCAACCAAGTAGGCATCGTCGGTCCTATCGATCGCGTGTTCAACATCGTGACCACCACCCGCTACTGGCCACAGTGGCACCCGGCCACGCTCGCCGTCGGTGGCGTCACCGACCGTCCGATCGCACTGGGCGACGTCATCCACGAGCGTGCCCAGATCGGCGGGCGCGAGTACGAGGGCGATTGGACGGTTGACGAGCACGTACGCCCGTCGCGCGTGGTGCTGCAGGTCGAGGGCGGCCGCATCCAGATCACCTACGCGTTCGCCGCGGAGGGAGAGACAACCAACTTCCGGCGCGAGCTGGAGTTCCAGCCCGCGGATTTCATCGGCAGCGCCGCCGACCCCAGCGCGCTGGAAGGCCTGATGTACCGCCAGTCGGAAGAGGGGCTTCAGAAGCTGAAGCTCTTGGTCGAGGAGCTGCTAGCAACTGGCGGGCCCGCGATAGGGTAGACAGACGATTAAGGTGTCCGACACGCAGGGCATGGTCGGCCAACGGCAACTTGTCTAGGGGTGGAGTCGACATGTCTTCCCTGCCCGGTCACACACCCAGCGCCTGCTTCAGCGCGGCGACGGCCACGGGCACGCCTACCTTTGTGGCGACGCCGAGTGCCCAGCTCCCTGCTTCTTTCAGGTGCCCGAGCGCGCTCGAGGCGTTACCTTGTTTCGCCGCACGCTCAGCGGCAGCTACTGCTCCAACGGCAACGTCGTGTTCCGGCTCCGTCGCTTGAGCCTTCAACTGCCCGCGAAGCACCGCGAGCTCGGTGGCTAGGCGGCGCAGATCGATGTCACCCGCAGGCTTGTCGTCATGAATACTCGCCCCTCTCCCCACCGCCAGGTTGTGGGCCGAGATCTTGCCCCCGCGTTGTACGATGCCTTCATTACGGCGATAGCTTGCCATGATTCCTCCTTTGTGCAGCCCAATTCCAATGCCATGGGCGAGTGACGCCCATCAATTACCGTCCTATTGCCGAATCGTGCTGCTATGCCGCGTTCGCCCCCGTTTGGGCGGCAGCGGCTACCTGACCGGCTATCCTGGCGGCGCCATCTCTCACGGCAGTTGCTTGTTTACCAATCGCCAGACTTTCGGCCTTGATCGTACCGCCAGACATGATGAGGCCCTGATTCAATATCATCGACTGTCGCTGTCGGATCTCGGAGGTGTCAACATTCTTGCTGTCAAGGAACGCGACGACGCTATCCAGGATCTGCCATTGCACGACCTTTATATACATCTCTTTGTCGAGCACTTGTAGGTATTGGTGGTAGTTGGTATCGCTTACCATGCTCCGTATGCTGGTGTCTGTGCCATAGTCAAACAGCGGGTTATCCTTGATTTCCCGACGTGTCGTCCTCTCGGCAAGCCATAGGCTCACCGGTCGTCCGAGCCGATACGCCGCGAAGATCGGGGCCAAGTAGGCGAGGGCAACCGTCGTAATGATGGAAAGCCCAAGCAATCGCGACAGATTCAGCCACGTCGGCCAGGGCTGCAGACGGTCCACACGGTGGTATTTGCCGTGGATCGGCGGCAGGACAAAGTGGCTCACCTCGGTGTACAGGCTCTTGCCGACCCTGGCGAAGCCGAGAAAGGTCGATATGATCAGATCGCCTTGCCACGAGGTCACTCTGAAGCAATGGTAGTAGCGAATTCGTTCGGTCCGACACTCTCGATACTGATTGATGAGCGCCGAGCTTACCTTCTGACATGGACGGGATAGCTTGACCGGGACGAACCGCTCGTCATCACGGATCCCTTCGCCATTGACATAAAGCTTGCTCTCCGTGTCGAGCCCGGGATCACCGCTCGTCAGAAGTGAGGCGTCGATGTGGTCGTAGATTTCCTTGAGATCAAACGGGAGCGGCCTTGGCTGTTGCTCCTGGCCTTCCTTCGCTTTGGTAACGTCGACGGGGAATGACCAGCCGCCGAGGGCCAATCCGGCGCCGACAAAGGGGGAGTAACCACGGTAGATGACGACATTCGCGTCCGTGGTCGTCGGCGCTGCGTCGATCCGATGCGGAAATAGTGGCGTAGGCGCGGATTGCGGTTGGAAGTTCCGTCGCAAGAGGCCCCTGGCCACAATCCCGTAATAGGAGATCCATAGCTCGACCAAGACGACGATCCACGTCAGTACCAGCCATGTTTGCGGAAACAGTGGCATGTGGAGCATGGCGTCGTGACCGCTGAGCTGTTGGAAGAGCGAGCTGGCCCCGGCTGGACCTTGGGCGGTGAGGCTGACGGATCGCGGCGCCAACAGCAGGAGCAGCAGCGTGATGAGGACATTCCGCAGCGTCTTGCGGCGGCGGGCGGCAAGGCAATGCTGGACGACCATCTGTTCATCCACACCGGGCGATGGTCCGGCCGCACGGTGGTGCTCCTCTACAAGCTGTCTGATTGCTCGGTTGCGGAAGAGAACGTCGAGGTGCGCGGCGGCGCAGAGGCAACGGGTGGTGTCAGTGTCGGAGAAAGGAGACATGGGATTCGCCCTCCGTGTTGCTCAAGAGGCACGTTTCGGTGATCGGGCCGGACAATGAGCCGAGGAATGGCCTGGCTACACCGGCGCCGGATACATGCCGATAGAACGTTATGCACGGACCAAGTGCGTTGGGGAGACTTTGGTGTCAGCTCACACTGCAAGCTCAGTGCAGCAACTGGCCGCCGTCCACGACGAGCGTCTGGCCGGTGGCGTGGTGAAGGTCGAGCCCCAAAGAGAGGACCGCGGCCGCCATATCTTCGGCGGTCCCTAATCGCTGTAGCCGCGTCCCGCGCCGGCGCTGCTCGTACCACTCGTCGGGGTGCCCGGCGTGCCAGCGAGTGTGGATGTAGCCGGGCGCAACGGCGTTGACGCGGATGTCGGGCGCGAGCGCAATCGCCAATGCCTTGGTCAGGCCGATCATCGCCGCTTTGGAAGCGGCATAGGGGATGCTGCTCCCGCTGCCCGTCAAGCCCGACACGGAGGCGACGTTGACGATGCTCCCACCGCCATTGCCGCGCATGGCCCTGGCGGCGGCGCGGGCGCAGTAGAAGGCCCCTTTGACGTTGACCGCGTAGATGCGGTCCCACACGGCGTCGTCGAGCGCGTCGAGGTTGGCATAGTCGATGAACTGGGTCGTGCCGGCATTGTTGACCAGCAGGTCCAGCCGCCCGAACCGCTCCACCGCGGCCGCGACCAGGCTATCGGCAGCGGCGGCGCTCGCCACGTCGGCACGCAGCGCGACGGCCTCGCCGCCCGCCGCCCGAACGTCCGCCGCCGTCTGGGATGCCTCGGATTCGGAGCGAGAGTAGTTGATGGCCACGCGCCCGCCGCGCTCCGCGAGTTGCAGACACACAGCGCGACCGACGCCCGTCCCGCCACCGGTGACGAGCGCTACGATCCCCTGATTGCCGTTGGAAGGCATCTGTGCTGTCCTCTCCGAAAATTGCCGGCCGCGTCGGGCGAGTCGCCGGCGCCCGGGCAAGCATACCGCGTCCGCCACGGGAGTGGCCGGCCGCCTCCTTCGCCGCTTGTGTGCAGCGGTAAGATCGGCTACCAGACATAATTCTCGACCGCGGACAGGCTTCGCATCGGCCGTCCAGTGGACCGCTAGTTCGGCTATCCTCATCGACAGCGCCTGCATCAGCCTCTATAGTGCATGACTAGATTTACCGGCATATACGGGAGACGCGATGCCACGCGACCCTCTATGGTTTCCTAACACAGCCCCGTTCGTGGCGAGGTGGCGACCCGAATGAAGCGCGAGCAGATCGTGGCCGTGCTCAATCGCAAGGGCGGCAGCGGGAAGTCGACCACCACGCTGAACCTTGCCGGCGCGCTGGCGGAGCTGGGGCTCGCTGTGCTGATCGTGGATCTGGACGCCCAGGCGTCGTTGACGCGGCTGCTCAGTAGCGACCCGGTCGACCGCGGCATCGGCTCCTGCATCTCTGCGCCGGGGCAGTTGGCCACTGCGCTGATCCGCCACGTTTTGGAGGGGATCGACCTGTTGCCGGGTGACCGTTCCATTGAGGCCGCGGCGCTGGCCCTGAGCGATTCGCCGGCAGGCTTCTTGCGGCTGCGCCGGGTACTGGCGCGGGTGGATGGCTATGACGTCCTGCTGCTGGATACGCCGCCGGCGCTCGGATTCGCCGTGTCCAGCGCCGCCCTCGCCGCCGGCTGGGCCATCATGCCAACGGCCACGACACAGCAGGATATCGATGCGCTGGTCGATACCTTGACTGCCATCGACGAGCTGGCTGAGGACGAGCTGAGCGCCGCCAGCCGGCTCGCCGTCGTACCCAACTCGGTACATCGCGATCGTCCCGATGAGGGTGGTTTGCGCGCCTTACAACAGGCATACGGCGATCTAGTCGCAACGCCCATTCCGCACTCGGCGGCGATCAAGCGCGCCCTCAACCGGCGCCTGCCCTTGGCGCAGACAGAGCCCAAGGCGCCTGCAATGGCAGCGTATCGCGATCTTGCCCGGCGTGTCGCGGCGGCGGTAGGTGGCCGTGCTGTCGTTCTGGAGCCTGCCGGTGCCCGCGCGTAGGGCCCGCGAGGCGGAGATCGCGGTCATCCGCCCGGCGCAGCCCCGCAGCGCCCATCAGGCCGTAGCGGGCGCCACCGAGCGCCGGCTCCCCGGAGCCATGGAAGTGCCGATTGAGCAGGTCGTTGCCGATCCCGCGCAACCTCGTCGCGATTGGGGACACAACGACGGCGGCCAGCGACTGGAGGAGCTGGCCGCCAGCATCCGCGAGTTCGGCATTCTGCAGCCGTTGATCGTGCGGGAGGCGGGCACGCTCAACGATGGCCGCCAGCGCTATGTCATCATCGCCGGCGCTCGCCGGCGGACAGCCTCGGAGCGAGCGGGACTGGCGACGGTGCCCGTACTGCTGCGTGACGAGCCGTCGACTCAGGTGCGCGTGCTGCAGCTCATCGAGAACCTGCAGCGGCAGGAGCTGAGTCCACTGGATGAGGCGCGCGCCTATCAGGAGCTGAGCGATCTGGAAAATCTGTCTCCGCCGGAGCTGGCGGCGCGGCTGCACATCTCGGCGCAGCACGTCCGAGATCGCCTGCGCGTGCTGGCCGATCAGGTGCTCGCCGACGCCGTCGAGCGCCGGCAGATCTCCGCGACGACCGCGCGGGACATCATGCAGCTCCCTGACGAGGAGCTGATGGCCTTCCGCGCTCGCGTGCTGCGCGGAGAGCGGCTGCAGACCAACGACATCGCCGTGGCGCGCGCCCGACTCGCCGCCGCGGGCATTGTCAACCCGCGCCGCAAGCTGCCGGCCGGGAAAAAACAAACGTCGTTTGTTCCGGCGTCGGTGAGCACGCCTCTACACGGCGTAACCGCGGGTGATGCAGCCGCACAGCCGCCCGATGCCGGACCCCATTCAGAACAAACGTCGTTTGTCTATCCGGGTGACAACCACCCGACAACCACGCCGGAGCCGGCAGAGCCGTTGGCGGCGGTGATCCCAACGAACGGGTCCGAACCTGCCCAGGTCCCCGGACTGCACGTGCCTCTGACCGGCAACGACGAGATCGACGCGGGTCCCGGCGAGGCGGCGCGCACCGGCGCCACCAATGGCCAGGCGGCGTCCGAGCCGGACCGGGGCGCACGCCTGTTGGAGTGGATCGCGCAGCGCAGCCGGTATGACGGGGTGGTGATTGGCGATGATGCGGCCCGAAAGCGGGTGGCTGAGGCGCTGACCGAATTGGTGGCGTGGGCAACGGGTTTGCAGGAGCGGATGGACGCCGAGCTGGGTGAGGCATCGTGATGCGAGCATCGCCGTGGTGCGTCCGACACGCGGCGGAAAGCGGCGCCCGGCGGCACTTATGTCCACTTGGCGTTCGAGCAATCCGGACCATGTGGTAGCTATTAGGTGAATAATATCTACCACAACCGGGGAGGCGACGTATGACCCTTGCCGTGCCGACCGCCCCCCTCCTCTCCGACGCCATCGCCGCCTTCCAGGCGACCCTCATCGCCAAGTCACCGCGCACGGCCACCAACTACGCCTCCGCGCTCCGACGTTTCGGCGAGTTCCTGCCCGCGCTCGGCGTCGATCTGGCGACCGCCTCCACCGACCAGCTACCGGCCGACGCACTGGAGCGCTTCTACGCCTGGCTGCTGCGCGAGCGCGGACGCGACCATCGGGCTACATGCGTCGCTTATGTCACGTCCGTCCGGGCCTTCTTCCGCTACCTGGACCGCCAGCGCTGGCTGCCGCCCGATCTCTCCTTCGAGCGTATCAAGGACGGACTGCGCGAGCTGATCGGCCGCGTCCCCTACAAGACGCCGCGGGTGGACGACGCCGTGGCGCTCTCGGTGACTTATGTCAATAATATCGACGTACCCCTCTCCGATGGCGCCAACACCCAAGCGCGGCTCGCCCTCCTGCGCGACCGCGCGCTGCTGACCACGCTCTACGCCACCGCGCTGCGCCGCGACGAGCTCTCGCGTCTGAATCGCACCGACGTGCATGACGGTCGGGTGGATGAGGGCTTGATTACCGGCAAAGGCGACAAGGAGCGCACCGTCTTCTTCGATGCCCCCTCTCTCGCCGCCATCCGCTCCTACCTGCGCGAGCGCGGCGACTCCTACCTGCCCCTGTTTCTCCGCCACGACGACGGGCGCGGCCTACCGGGTTCACGCGGGGAGCGCTGGCGGCTATCACCGCAGTCGGTCTGGGGCGTCGTGCGCAAGTACGGTCGGCTCGCCGGCGTCGAGGTCAAGACCCACCACCTGCGCCACTTGAAGGCTCGTGTTATGTTAAATAACGGCGCCCAGCTCTCCGAGGTGCAGGACATCCTGGGCCACGCCTCGCCCGAGACGACCAAGAAGATCTACGCCCAGTACACCAAGCAGCACCTGCGCGAGGCCTTCGACCGCTTCTCCCTGCCGGCAGAAACGGTGGCGCGCCGGGCGCTGGCGGCGCCGCCAGTATCAACAGGCGTTCCTCGGCCTGAATCTCGCTGAGCGGCGCTCAAAGCGACCTTGGCATTGACGGCGGATGCCGGCGTCCGTACAGTCGGGCAGGATAAGGAGGAACAATGCCTGACCAAACTCAAACCTACCATGCAGCCATTGTCGGCCTCACCGGCATTGGCGCATCCGCGCCCGGGCGCGCGCCCGACGCGGTGCTGGGCAGCAGTATGCCCCACTCACACGCCCACGCTTACGCGAGGGATCCGCGGACCAGCGTCGTCGCCGTGTGCGACCTGCTGCCGGCGCTGTTGGACAAATTCCAGGACTCCTGGAAGGCCGCGTTCCCCGAGGCGCGGGGCTACACCGATGTTCATGAGATGCTGGCTCAGGAGCGAATCGACCTGCTCAGCGTCGTCACGTCCGATCACCGGCACGCGCAGATCGTGGTGGACGCCGTCGCGTCGGGCGTCAAGGGCATCTTCTGCGAGAAGCCGATCGCCACGACGCTGGCGGATGCCGACCGCATGCTCGCCGCTTGTCGCGAGCGCGGCGTGCCGCTGCTGATCGACCACACGCGGCGCTGGTACCCCGACTTCCTGGAGGCGCGCCGGCTGGTACGAGCCGGCGAGATCGGCCCCCTGCGCACGGTCGTCGCCACGCTGGGCGGACCTCGTGCCATGCTGTTCCGGAATGGCACGCACCTGGTGGACACGGTCTGCTTCTTTGCGGAGTCCGATCTCGCCTGGGTCACAGGCGAGCTGGACGACGAGCACCGCGCCTACGGTCCGCGCTATGCCGGCGACGGCGGCCGCGACCCAGCGACCGATCCCGGCGGCAGCGCCTACCTCCACTTCGAGAATGGCGTGCGCGCCTTCATCAACGCCTCCAAGCGAACCATGGGCAACTTCGAGCTGGATCTGGTGGGCGAGCGTGGCCGCATCCGCGTCGGCGCCAACGCCGGCGAGGTCTGGCGCACGCTGGATAGTGGTCAGTCCGCCACCTACCGCCTTGCCTCACCGCACACCACGCAGAGCGACATGTCCGCCGCCATCGACGAGCTGATCGGCCTGATCGAGCGCGGCGGCACCGGCTCCTCCACCGGTGAAGACGGCCGCCGGACGCTGTCGATCCTGCTGGGCATCTTGCAATCCAGCGCGGCGGGTGGGGCGCCGGTGCGTTTCCCCGTGGAGGACTACTGATGGCAGGCCGATACCGAGCGGCGATCATTGGCCACACCGGCCGCGGAAACTATGGCCATGGATTGGATGTTGCCCTCGTTGGACTTCCCGGGGTCGAGATCGTGGCCGTGGCCGATCCCGACGAGGCCGGCCGCCAGGCGGCGCAAACTCGCACTGGCGCCCACGGTGTCTATGCCGATTACCGGGAGATGCTGACGCGGGAGCGCCCCGACCTGACGGTGATCGCGCCGCGCTGGGTCGGCGAGCGGGTGGCGATGGCGACAGCGGCGGCGGAGGTGGGGGCGCACCTCCTCATCGAGAAGCCGTTGGCGGCGACAGTGGCGGAGGCCGACACGATCCTTGACGCCTCGGGCCGCGCCGGGGTGAAGGTGGCAGTCGCCCACCAGACCCGCCTGCACCCGGCCACCCTCCACGCTGGTCGCCTCGCCCAGGAAGGCTCCATCGGCCGCCTGCGCCTGGTCCGCGCCTTCGGCAAGATGGATCATCGCGGCGGCGGGCAGGATCTCATGGTGCTGGGCACACATGTCCTCGACTTGATGCGCTACTTCGCAGGCGATGCTTCCTGGGCAGCCGGGGAGATCCTCGTCGGCTCTCGCCAGGCGGAGCCAACCGACTTCCGCCCAGGGGACGAGGAGATCGGACCCATTGCGGGCGATGGCTTGCGCGCCACCTACGGATTCGCCGATGACGTGCTCGGCCTTTTCGAGACCTTCGCTAACCTGGGCAACGACGAGGGTCCCTATGGGATCATCCTCGTGGGCGAGCGCGGCCAGCTCTCGCTGAGCGGCGGCTTCACCAAGCGGCTATGCCGTTACCCGTTTCCCTATGCGGCGCCAGGCGCGACGGGAGATCACTGGGAACCGGTCGACGTGCCCGACGCCGGACCCGGAGAGGCGCCGGGTGCAGCGCCGTTGAGCGCGGGCGAGCTGACCCTGCGGGCGAACCAGCGTGTCGTCCGCGATCTGCTTACCGCCGTCGAACAGGGCCGTGAGCCCATCACCAGCGGTGACGCGGCGCGCGCGGCTCTCGAGTTGATCCAGGCAGTGGCCGCGGCGCACGCCGCCGGTGGGCGAGTGGAGCTGCCACTCCAGCGGCGCGAGCACCCGTATGGCGCGTCTCTGCATCCTTGTTAGCGGCGCGGCCGGCGGGTAGCCGTGGCGACGCAGCACCATGCGCACCGACCGACGCAGCTTCGCGCGTGCGCTCTCCCGCATGGTCCAGTCGATGGAGGCGTTACGGCGCACAGCGTCGGTAACGGCGCGGGCCAGCGCCTTGAGCTGCTCCTCGCTGAGCGTGATTACCGTGCCGCTGGTACTTGACAGCGCATCGTAGAAGGCGAGCTCGTCGTCACTCAGGCCCAGCGCCTCGCCGCGTCGTTGCGCGGAGCGCATCTCCTTGGCCAGGTCAATCAATTCCACGATTACCTGTGCAGTCTCGATGGAGCGGTCCTGGTAGCGCCGGATCGTTTGGGCCAGCATCTCCGAGAAGGTGCGCGACTGCACCAGGCTGGTCCGGGAGCGGACGGCGATCTCGTCGGTGAGCACCTTGCGCAGCAGCTCCAGCGCCAGGTTGCGGTGCGGCAGTCGCTGCGCCTGGGCAAGGAACTCATCGGAGAGGATGGAGATGTCCGGCGTCTGCAGTCCCGCCGCGCCGAAGATGTCTACGACCTCCTCCGAGTACACGACGCCGGAGACAATCTGCCGGATCGCGACGTCGAGATCCTCGCGCTCCTGCTCGGCATCGACGCTGACCTTGCGCAGGCGGGCGCGCACGGCCTGGTGGAAACCGAGGCGGGCGCGCAGCGCCGTTGCTTCGTCCGACGTGGCGGCCACGGGGAGCCGCCCTTACGGCATGGTGACGGCAGCGACAACTCTAACCGCACTTGACGCCCGCCCCGACACATCCCACCATGAGTGCCGCAACCGGATGGCGGTGAGCAGCTGGCGCCAGTGGAGGGAGCAAACCCATGGTCGTCGAGGATCGGCCCCGTACGCGGGTGCAATCGCCCAAGCAGTCGGAATATCAGGTGATCGGCACCCGGCCAATCCGCCACGATGGCGTGGATAAGGTGACGGGACGCGCCAAGTACGGCGCCGACGTCATCCTGCCGGCCATGCTGCATGGCAAGGTGCTGCGCAGTCCTTTTGCCCACGCGGTGATCAAGGACATCGACACCAGCGCCGCCGAGAAGCTGCCGGGCGTGAAAGCGGTCGTTACCACCGCCGACCTCCCCGAAGTGGGCGATGAGCACGTGGACCTTGGTGAGGGCGGCGGCACGCTCAGTGACTTGCGTGACAACATCCTGGCCTCGCACAAGGCACTCTATCGTGGTCACGCCATCGCGGCCGTGGCCGCCACTGACCCCCACACCGCCGAGGAGGCCCTGGCGCTGATCAAGGTGGAGTACGAGGAGCTGCCACCCGTCCTCGATGTGCGTGCCGCGATGCAGGAAGACGCGCCACTGCTGGACGACACCCGCCACACCAAATCGCTGGCCGGTCCGTCGAAGCGGCCCAGCAATGTTGCCGAGTGGCAGCAGCACGAGCAGGGCGACGTCGACGAGGGCTTCGCCAAGGCGGACGTTGTGTTGGAGCGCGAGTACACCACGACCATGGTTCATCAGGGCTACATCGAGCCGCAGAACGGTTCGGCCCTCTGGTCGCCCGAGGGCTTTCTGACCGTCTGGACCAGCACCCAGGGCGCCTTCAGCGCTCGCGAGGAGCTGGCCAAGCTGCTGCGCCTGCCGCTGTCCCAGATCAAGGTCGTGCCGATGGAGATCGGCGGCGGCTTCGGCGGCAAGATCCCCGTCTACCTGGAGCCGGTCGCCGCGCTGCTGTCCAAGAAGTCCGGCCGTCCCGTCAAGATGGCGATGTCCAGGTCGGAGGTGTTCGAGGGTACCGGGCCTACCTCCGGGACCTACATCAAGCTGAAGGTAGGCGCCACCACAGATGGCCGCCTCACCGCCGTGCAGGCCTACCTGGCCTACGAGGCCGGCGCCTACCCCGGCTCGCCCGTCGGCGCCGCTACGGAGTGCATCCTGGCCCCCTACGACGTGCCGAACCTACGCATCGATGGCTATGACGTGGTGGTCAACAAACCGCGTGTCTTCGCCTACCGCGCTCCAGGGGCCCCGGCCGCCGCTTTTGCCATGGAGACGCTGGTCGACGAGCTGGCCGAACAGCTCGGCATGGACCCCATCGCCTTCCGCAGGCTGAACGCCTCCAAGGAAGGCACGCGCCAGGTCGACGGCAAGCCCTTCCCGCGCGTCGGCAACTTGGAGTGCCTGGAAACCGCCGAGCAGTCGGAGCACTGGCAGTCGCCGCTGACCGGCCCGTACCGCGGCCGCGGCGTGGCTTCGGGCTTCTGGTTCAACGTCGGCCTCAAGTCCAGCGCCTCCGCCCATGTCAACGCCGACGGCACCGTCACCCTGATCGAGGGCTCCACCGATATCGGCGGCACACGGACGTCGATCGCCATGCAGCTCGCCGAAACGCTGGGAATACCGGTCGAGGATATCCATCCTTCGGTCGGCGACACCGACTCCGTCGGCCACACCGACGTAACCGGCGGCAGTCGCGTCACCTTCGCCACCGGCTGGGCCGCCTACCTGGCCGGCCTGGACATCCGCCGCCAGCTCATCGAGCGGGCAGCGCTGGTCTGGGGCGTGCTGCCGGACCAGGTGGTCTACGTTGGCGGAGCGCTGCGCAACACGAGCGACCCGAGCATGCGGATGACGTTTCGCGAGATCGCCGACAAGCTCGACGATACGGGTGGGCCGGTCGTCGGGCGTGGTACCGCCAAGCCGGAGGGCGTCGGCGGCGCCTTTGCCACCCACATCGTCGACGTGGAGGTCGACCCCGATACCGGTAAGACGGAGATTCTGCGCTATACGGCGGTCCAGGATGCCGGCACCGCCATCCACCCGAGCTACGTCGAGGGACAAATGCAGGGCGGCGCCGCGCAAGGGATCGGCTGGGCGCTCAACGAAGCCTACGACTACGACGCCCAAGGCCGCATGCGCAACCCAACCCTGCTGGACTATCGCCTGCCCACCGCGCTGGACGTGCCGATGATCGAGGCTCTCATCGTCGAAGTCCCCAATCCCGGCCACCCCTACGGCGTGCGCGGCGTCGGCGAGGTGCCGATCGTGCCACCGATGGCCGCCATCGCCAACGCCATTGCTCACGCCACCGGCACGCGCATCCGCCAACTGCCAATGTCACCCGCCGTGGTCCTAGAGGCCCTGGGCAAGATCTGAGGCTGGCGCCATGGCAACCGTTTGGATCCCGTCGCTGCTGCGACCACTCACGTCCGGCCAAAAACAGGTAACGGCGCCGGGCGCTACGGTGGGCGAGGTGATCGCCGCGCTCGATCGGCAGTATCCCGGTATCCGCCAGCGGGTCTGCGATGGTGACCGCTTGCAGCCCGGCATCGCGGTCGCCGTCGACGGCGTCGTGGGGACGCAGGGCCTGCTCCAGCCAGTGGGCCTAGAGAGTGAGCTGCACATCACGCCGGCCATATCCGGCGGCGCCAGGCTTGCCGATAGTGCATCCTCGGAGCCGGGCGGCTAACGATTCGACCGTCGCGGATCGACCGCGACAAGCATGCCATGCAATGGCAGCCGACTCCATCGGCCAGCAGCCCGTGCGAGCATCGTAGGAACGCATCAGCGGAGTGTGCAACACCACGAGACATCGCGCCGTAGACTACACTTTCAGCGTGTAGGTGCGTGTGTCGCGCCTTGTCCGGGCTGGCTGGCGCCGCCTGAGCGCCACTGCCCGGCTCAGGCGGCGGGAGAGGAACGTCACGATGCCACACTATCACTATCTCATCATTGGTGGCGGCATGTCCGCGGACGCGGCGGCCGGTGGTATCCGGGAGGTCGACCCCGATGGCGCCATCGGGCTGATCGGCGCGGAACCCGATCCGCCCTACAATCGCCCGCCCCTCTCGAAAGGGTTGTGGAAGGGTGACGCGCTGGAGAGCGTCTGGCGTCACAGCACCGACGAGGGGGTGACCCGGCATCTCGGCCGCCAAGTTCGGTCCCTCGATCCCGTCAACAAGCAGGCGGTCGACGATCAGGGGACCGCCTTCGCCTTTGAGCAGTGTCTATTGGCGACGGGTGGCACACCGCGCACGCTGCCATTTGGCGGAGACCGGATAATCTACTATCGCACGGTAGAGACGTACCGGCGGCTGCGCGCGCTGGCCGACCAGCGCCAACAGTTCGCGGTGATCGGCGGCGGGTTCATCGGCTCGGAGGTGGCCGCCGCGCTGGCGATGAACGGCAAGCAGGTGACCATGCTCTTCCCCGAGGCGGGGATCGGCGCGCGGGTGTTCCCGGAGGATCTGGCTCGCTTCCTAAACGACTACTACCGCGAGAAGGGGGTGGACGTGCGGGCGGGCGCCTCCGTGGTCGGCATCGAGACCCGCGGGGAGCGTATGGCGGTGCAGGAGCGCGACGCCTCCGCCTCGGCCGGTCGAGAGCACGAAGTCGATGGCGTGGTGGCCGGTCTGGGCATCCGACCGAACGTCGAGCTCGCCCAGACCGCCGGGCTGGCGGTCGACAACGGCGTGGTCGTGGATGCGCTCATGCGGACCAGTCATCCAAACGTCTACGCCGCCGGCGACGTGGCAGCGTTCACCAACCCCACGCTGGGCCAGCGCATGCGGGTGGAGCACGAGGACAATGCCAACACGATGGGGCTGCGGGCTGGGCACACCATGGCTGGGCGCGCCCAGCCCTATGACTACCTACCCTCCTTCTACTCCGACCTGTTCGACCTCGGCTACGAAGCGGTCGGCGAGATGGACGCCAGGCTGGAGACGGTCGCCGATTGGAAGGATCCCTTCCACGAGGGCGTGGTGTACTACCTTCGCGATGGGCGGGTGCGCGGGGTGCTGCTCTGGAACGTCTGGGACCAGGTCGAGGCGGCGCGCCGCCTGATCGCCGAACCTGGCCCTTTCCGAGCGGCCGACCTGAAGGGCCGGCTCCCGGCAGGGTCGTAAACCGGCTAGCCGCACGGCGCCATGCGGGCGGCGCGCGACTGCAGCAATGAGGCATCCGTGCTGAAGCTCAAGCGTGTCTACGAGCCGGCAAGCCCCGACGACGGCTATCGCGTGCTGGTGGAGCGGCTCTGGCCGCGCGGCGTGAGCAAGGAGCGGGCGAACCTGGACGCCTGGAGCAAAGACCTCGCGCCATCGGACGAGTTGCGCCGCTGGTACAACCACGATCCGGAGAAGTGGGACGAATTCCGCGCACGCTACCGCCAGGAGCTGTCGGAGCCGGGACGAGAAGAGGAGTTGGCCAACCTGGCGGACCGGGCGCGCCTGGGGACGGTAACGCTCGTGTACGCCAGCAAGGCGAGCGACATCAGCAACGCTGCCGCGCTGAAGGAGTTCTTCGATAGCGATGAGCTGGTACCGGCCAGGCACGGTTGAGGGCCACGCGCCTCACCCCGGCCCGGTACTTCCGCTACGATCAGAGATCAGTCATACTAGAGGCAGATTGGAGTGTCTGCCCGCATGCAGGATGTCCCGCTGGCCGCCGCGCGGCTGATGAACCGTGCGGGCTTTCTCGCCCACCTGATCGGCAAAGGCGACTTCGATGTCGCCACCATCCAGAAGGTGCTCGGCTGTTCCGCTGAAGCGGCGCTCCGGCTGTGCCTGTGCCGAGCGCCGCGCCCGCAACATTGGCAAGCGGACGTCGAAGCCGTCGCCGAGCATTCCGGGATCGACGCCGGCGTGCTGATGGCGTTACTGGCCGCATCGGAGTATCCCGGACCGGTCTGGCAGGCAACAAGGGACCCCGCCGCGACGCCGCGGCTGCGTTACGTGCGGGCGGGCAACGATGTGCGTCTCCGCTTCGAAGTGCTGGCTGGGCCGTTCGGCTGGCAGATCTGGGAAGAGCATCAGCGATACGCCGCCGACGGCAGGTGGATATTAGCGCATGCCCGGTCGCACGGACCGTATGAGAGTCTGCAAGCGGCGGTCCGCGCCCAAGATGGCCTGATCCGCGCGGCAGCGCGACGGCAGGTCACGAGCGGCGGCGACCTGAACAGCATCGCCGGCGCCTGACTACGATGGGCGGATCGACGCCCTCGCTGGGATACCCGGCATGCGTTGCGTCACGCGTCGTTCTGCCTGATCGCCGCGACCGGCCCCCCGGCTCACGCGCTGGAGCGCAGGGCTGTGCGGGCGGCGTGATAGCCGCACATACCATGGACCGCGCCGCCCGGTGGCGTGGAGGAGGAGCAGAGGTAGACGTTGACCAGTGGCGTGACATACGACACCGGCTGAACGGAAGGGCGGAAGAGCAGTTGGCGCAGCGTCGCTTCGCCGCCATTGATGTCGCCGCCTACGAGGTTGGCGTTGTGCGCCTCCAAGGCCGCGGGGCCCATGCTGTGGCGCGCGATGATGCGCTCGCGGAAGCCGGGAGCGAAGCGCTCGATCTGCGCCTCGATCCGCTCGGTCATGTCCACGGAGCTGCCGTTCGGAACGTGACAGTAGCCCCAGGCGACCTGCTTTCCGGCCGGCGCTCGAGAAGGATCGAACAACGTCGGCTGCGCCAGGAGGACGAACGGGCGCCTCGCCGGCTGGCCCAGCCATTCCGTACTTCGGGCGGCGGCGATTTCTTCCAGCGTACCGCCCAGGTGGACGGTGCCGGCGCGGGCGCACTCCGTCGCTCGCCAGGGGATTGGCCCATCCAACGCCCAATCCACTTTGAAGGTGCCGAGCCCGTATTGATAGCGCGCCAGTTGCGCCCGATAGCGCTGAGGCAAGCGGTCGCGACTGAGGCGCAAGAATTGCCGCGGCGTCACGTCCAGCAGGATCAGTCGTGATGGCGGAAGCTCATCCAGCGAGTGGACCGGCGTCCTCGTTCGGACCTCCCCGCCGAGCGATTGCAGATAGGCGACGAGGGCGGCGCTGATCGCGCTCGAACCTCCACTCGCCAGCGGCCAGCCGGCCGCGTGGCCGGCAGCCCCGAGCATGAGCCCGAAGGCGGCGCTCGGCGATCGGTCGAGCGAGAGGGTGGCGTGCGCCGCGATGCCGCCGAAGAGCGCCCTGGCCTCCTCTTGCTCGAACAGTCGCTTGGCGAGCAGAGTCGCCGGCCAGAGGGCGCGCAGCCCGAAGCGGGCCAGGAGCAAGGGATGTCGCGGGACGTGCGCCACGGGTCCCAGTATCTCCGGACAGAGCTGCTCCCACCTGGCGACCAACGGACCGAATAGGGCCCGATACCTGCTCCCATCGGGCCCCAGACGGCGCGCCGTGGCGGACAACGAACGCTCTAGTAGGACGGCCGAGCCATCGTCGAACGGGTGCGCCAGCGGCGCCGGCGGCTGAACCCATTGCAAGCCGAAGTCGGCAAGCGGGAGCTGCCGAAAAAAGGGCGACGACACGCCAAGGGGATGGATCGCCGAGCACACGTCGTGCAGGAAGCCGGGCAACGTCAGAGGCTCGGTACGCGCACCCCCGCCGGGCGTGTCCCCGGCCTCCAGCACGACGACGGAGCGCCCGGCGCGCGCCAGCGTGACCGCCGCGGCGAGCCCGTTTGGTCCAGAGCCGACGACGACGGCGTCGTACTCCCGCGCCTGGATTCCTGCCACGTTACCAGCGCTCGCGCAGCCAGACCACCATCTTCAGCCGACACGAAGTTGAAGGGATGTCCCGCTCATGCCGGATCAGTGCGCTGCAGGATCTGGTTAAGCTGGCCGTTCAACTGAGAAAGACCGGACTGCACCGATATCTTGTTCGCCAGGATGTCCTGCAAGGCGGCGCCGTACGCCTTAGAGATCTCGTCCAGTCCCAGCACTTTCTCCTCTGGGTTGGCCTGGGCGATCTTGGTGGCCTCTTGCGCATAGCCTTTGGTCAAGTCTGGTGTCCAGCCCGGAATCGGGGTCGGATAGTCCAGGGGCGCCGGCGGCGAGCCGACCGTCTCGACGATGAAATGCGACCACGGCATGGCCGGTTTGTGCATCAGCGCCTTCAACATCTGGAGGCGCTCATCGGGGTGCTTCGAGCCGTTGGCGGGCAGCAGACCATAGCCATAGAAGAAACAGGTGGGCTGCACACCCTGGTGCGGCGGCACCGCCGTGGCGCCAAGGTCATTGAATACGTCGGTCTTGCCGGCGGCCTTGATGCTGAGGAGCGGGAACCACACCTCGATTTCCCCCGTCGCGGCCTGCCCCTGCTGCCAGGCCATCGAGGTCGAGGTCTTCCCCTCTGTTACCCCGGCGTCGATCATCTTCTTCCAGAAGGTAACCGCGTCGATAGCTTGTGGCGATGCCACGTCGATCTTCACGGGATGATCGCCGTCGAGCGTGTACATCTGCCCACCAAAGCGGGCGATGAAGGCGGCGAGATTCTGCGGGAGGCGGCTATTATAGATGATGAAGCCGATACGGCTGTTCAATCCAGCTTGCTGCCGATTCAACTTCTGGGCGATGTCGAGCTCCTCTTCGACCGTCGTCGGTGGCGCGCTGATGCCGGCCTCCTGGTAGTACGACTTGCGGTAGATGTAGCCGAGCGGCTGGAACTCCGTCGGGTAGCCCCAGACCTTGCCCCCGACGGTCAGCCGCTCCACCGCGCCGGGGTAGTAGCTCGTCTTCACGTACTGCGCCTCGTCCGCGGGCAGCGGGTCGGTGAATTGGTTCTTGGAGAGCACCTTGCTGCTGATCCAGGAATGGTAGATGTCCGGCGGGTCCCCGCCGAGCTTGGCCGCCGTCATCTCCTCGACCCACTTGGAGTCGTCCTTCTGCTCCACCACCAACTGAATCTTGTCTTGCGCGCCCTGCCCGTTGTTGTATGGCTCGATCACTTGCTTCTGGAGGGTAGCCTGCGTCTGCCCACCCCAGTGGACCCACAGCCGGACCGGCGTCACGCCCGGTCGGATGACGACCGCCGTCGGCGCCGGCGTCGCCGCCGCCGCGGATGGTGCGGCCGACGTGGTACTCGCCGAAGTCGCGGCAGCGCTGGCGGCTGAAGTCGGAGAGGAGGACACCTGCGTGGCCGAGCTGGTAGCCGCCTGGCTCGTGGCTGAGCCAGCACTGCTGGGAGCGGCGGAGGATGTGACAGCCGAACTGGGAGCGGCGGACGTGGCAACCGAGCTAGAAGCGGTGGCGCTGGTGGTGGCGGTTACGCTCCCTCCGCAGGCGGCGAGTAGGGGCAGCGCCGCGCCGGCGCCGAGCAAAGACAGTACTCGACGACGAGAAAGGGACTGCGGTGAAGGCGCGAGAGGCTCCGAGAAGCGCGCACGAGTCATTGGCTGATCCTTTCACGCTCGACTGGCCGGGAGGCCAAGTTGCTGGGGGCAAGCGTGCCCCATCACGCTATCGTACTACGAAAGGGTGAGCTGCCCGGCCACGACTGCCGCGCGCATCCCTGGGCAGCCTCAATCGAGTCCGAGCGCCGCGCCGGCAGGCGACCAGTTGCGCCTGGCACAGAGGTTGCTACCTGAGGTGCGCTGAAGGCGCCGGCGCTCGGCGCGGCAGCAAGGAGCACCAGCAATGGAAAACGTCCCTCACGCGCAGCAGGAAGAGAAATGCCCAAACTGCGGGATGCGCAAGCCGGAGTGGCGCGGCAACAACGGCCAGGGGTTCGCGATGGGTGGGCAGACCTACTGCTGCCAGGGTTGCGCGATCGGCACGGGTTGCACCTGCAAGTAGCTTGCGCTACTATGCTCAACCATGGCGTATTGTCCAAACTGTGGCCACCATCAGGAACGTCTGACGCCATACTGTCCCAACTGTGGGACGAGGAGTTCATCCTCGCGAGACGGCCTTGCTCCCCGGCCACGCAGCGTAGGTGAGGCGCCGGCCTCCTCCACTGCACGCATCGTGGTCCTAGGGATTGTGGCGTTCGTGGCCGTCACGCTCACCTTAGGTGTGCTTGCCCGCAGCCTTGGCGTAGGCTCGCCCCCGCCGGCATTGGTGCTGGCAGCGCCCACGCCGCAACCGACAGCAACGCCAGTGCCGACACCGACGCTGGCGCCGGCAACGCCCACGCCCCAGCCGACGGCGACACCACAACCGACGTCAACTCCCGTCCTCCCGTCCTATCAGTCGGAATCGTTGGTGGTCGGTCCCCACCAGAGCCAGACGCTGTCGTTCGCCCACTGGGCCCCCGACACCGTCTTCGAAGGCTCCGTCACGGTGAGCGGCGGCGCTAATGACTTGACCTTCCGACTCCAGGCGCCGGATGGGTCCCTGCCGATCGACGTACGGCGGGTGTCCGGTCACTACGACTTCCACTATGTGGCGCAGGAGGCCGGGCCCTACATTGTCATCCTGGACAACGACTTCTCGTTGTTTACCGCGAAGCATGTCACTCTGGTGGAGCGCGCCTACCCATCGTATCCGGGGCGTTGAGGCCAGTTGACGGGGCGCGTTGCCCCTCGGCGCCGCCGTGCGCACCATGATGGCAGTGCTACCGGCGTATCCTCCACGATCACCGCGCAGCCGGCGTGTTAAGCTGCGAGCGGCGGGGTATCCCGCGCGTGGAGGACGATCGAATGCCGGAAGGGCTGCTGGCGGCAGACCAGGAGCAGCTCCTGCGGACCGAGCGCGCAATCCTGGAAAACCTACGCCTGGCGCTGGCGGCATTCGCGGCAACTCCCGACGATCTCGAGACACTCGGCCAGGCTATTCGCGACCTGGAAGATCTGTTCCTGCTCGTGGTGGTCGGCGAATTCAACTCGGGTAAGTCCGCGTTCATCAACGCCCTGCTCGGTAGCTCCGTCCTACCGGAAGGGGTGACTCCGACTACCGACGCCGTATCCGTGCTGCGCTATGGCGACCAACCGGACGAGCGCGTTTCTGGTGAAGCGCTGATCGAGCGAACCATCCCGGCAGCCTTCCTGCGGGATCTGGCCATAGTCGACACCCCCGGCACCAATGCCGTGATCCGGCGTCACGAGCAGATCACCCGCAGCTTTGTGCCACGCAGCGACCTGGTGCTGTTTGTCACCTCCGCCGACCGCCCTTTCTCCGAGAGCGAGCGCCAGTTCATGGAGACGATCCGCGAGTGGGGCAAGAAGACCGTCATCATCCTGAATAAGCGCGACCTCCTGGCGGACAGCGACCTCCCGCGCGTCCTCGGCTTTATCGAGGGCAACGCCAATGCCCTGCTCGGTTTCCAGCCGGATGTGTTGGCGGTGTCGGCGCGCGACGCCTTGGCGGCGGCAAAGCTCCCAGACCAATCCGAAGGAGATGTCGCGCGCGAAGCTAGCGGTATGACCGCGGTCGAGCGCTACCTGCGGGCGGCGCTCGATGAGCGGAGCAGACTGAAGCTCAAGCTTGCTAATCCGTTGGGGGTAGCAGCACGCCTGCTGGAGCGCTACCAGCAAGCTGCCGACGCCCGTATGGCCCTGCTCGATGAAGACACGCATACAAACGAGGTGATCGAAGGTCAGCTCACCGAACACGAGCGGGATATGCGCCGCGACTTCGCCAGCCGGCTTAGCCAGGTGGATGCAACCGTATACGCGCTGGACAAGCGCGCGGACGCTTTCTTCGATGAGACCCTGCGAGTCGGGCGTCTGTTCGACCTCTTCAACTCCAGCAAGGTGCGCGCCGAGTTCGAGCGCACGGTCGTCGCCGATACGGCCGAGCACATCGATGCCCAGATGCAGGAGCTGGTGGACTGGATGGCCGAGCGGGAGCTCCGTCTCTGGCAGCAAGTAGTGGACTATCTCAACCGGCGCCGGCAGGCCCGAATCGACGAAGCACTCGTCGGGCAGATCGGTGGGGAGTTCACCTCCAGTCGACGGGAGCTGATCGGCTCCGTTGCCCGGGCCGCCCGCGACGTCGTCGATCGCTACGACGAGCAGTCCCAAGCGGCCCAGCTCGCGGGCTCCATGCGCGACGGCGTGGCGCAAACGGCGCTGGTCGCAGTGAGCGGCGTGACGCTGGGCGCGGCGATCGCCTTGATCGCGGGTACCGCGGCCATGGACGTCACCGGCATCCTGGCCGCCAGCGTGATCGCCGGGCTGGGACTCTTCATCATTCCGGCCCGCAAGCGGTCCGCCCAGCGCCGCTTTCACCAGCAAAGCGACGAGCTGCGTCGTCAGCTCCGTGCCGGTGTGGAGGGGCAGTTCGTCGCCGCGCTCGCCCGGTCACTCGAGCGCATCCGCCAAACGATCGCCCCCTACGTGCGCTTCGTCCGAGCCGAGCGCGGCAAGCTGCAAGAAACGCGAGACAAGTTTAATGCGCTGGACAGCGAGATGGGCCGCCTGCGCACCGCCATCGAGCGACTGTGAGCGTTCGAGGCTGGTCGGAGGCAGTATCGAGAAACAGCCGATCGGCAGCCATCGCTAGCCTCGGTGGTGGCGCTTGGGAGTGCCGCACAGATAATGGTCGTGCTCTAGCTCCCGCCGGCAGTCTACCGGTACTGCCCCGCTTGCAGCTCATACAGCTCGGCGTACAGCCCGCGGCGCGCCAGCAGCTCGCGGTGGCTACCGACCTCCGTTACCCTTCCGTGGTCCAGTACCACGATCAAGTCGGCCATCCGCATCGTGGAGAAGCGGTGGGACACGAGGATCGTGATCGCGCCGCTGGCGGCGGCGCTTCGATGGGTTGCTTCGGCGTATCGCTCGAACAGCGCGTGCTCGGTCTGCGCGTCCAGGCTGGCGGTGGGCTCGTCCAGAATCAGCAGGAGCGGCTGTTCCCGCAGCAGCGCCCGCCCGAGCGCCAGCTTCTGCCACTGCCCGCCGGAAAGCTCGACGCCGCCCTCCCAGTCCTTGCCGAGCTGCGTCTCCAGCCCATTGGCCAGCGCCGCCGGTAGCTCCTCGGCTCCGGCGCGCCGGAGCGCAATCCCGACTGCCGCCGGATCTTCGATCCTGGCCAGGTCGCCCACGCCCACCGTCTCGCGCGCGAGGAGCTCGAAGCGGGCAAAGTCTTGGAAGGCGGCCGCGGTTTGGGCACGCCAGGTGGCGACGTCGAACCGATGGAGTTCCACGTCATCCACCGTGATCCGGCCCGAGGTGGGCTGGTAGAGGCCGCAGAGCAGCTTGACGAGCGTGGTCTTGCCGGCGCCGTTCTCGCCCACCAGCGCCACGGTCGACCCGGCGGGCAGGTCGAGGTTGACGTCGCCGAGCACCTCGGTCCCGGCGCCCGGATAGCAGAAGGACACGTGTTCCAGCCGGATGCCCCGATCGAGCCTCCCCGGCACGGGCTGAGGATCGCCGGAGACCTTCCGCGCCGATGCGGCGTAGTCCATCAACCAGAGCAGCCGGCCCACCGCCGCCAGCGCGCCCAGCAGCCAGGAGAACAGGTAGGTCGCCGTCCCCACGTAGCGGTGTACCTCGGCGGCGAGGGTCAGTGTCATCAGCACTGCGCCGACTGAAGTCTGGCCGTAGACCGCCAGCCAGACGGCGACGACGATCGCTCCGGCGTAGCCGATGGTGAAGAGCAACCAGCCGGGCGCCGTCAGCAGGACCGCCTGCAGCCCGGCGCGACGGCGCTCGCGGTCGATCTCCCGCCACAACTGTTCGTAGCGCCCGACGATCTCGCCGCTGAGTCCGAAGACGCGGAGCTCCTTGCCCGCCTGGGCATCCGTGGCGAGGTCGAAGAGGTACCGCAGCGTCCGGCCGCGCTCGGCGGTGACTTCGCTGGTGCGCTGCTGGATCCGCTGCGCGCGCTCTTCGCTCCAAAGCGTCGCCAGCCCGAACGCCGGCATGAGCAGCAGTAAGGGGTGGATGCTCACCAGCAGCGCCAGGGTCGTCGTCCACAGCACCACCGCTTGCAGCGTTGTGGTGATGGCGTCGAGCGCCCCCGCCAGTGCGCCGCGCTGTTCCCGCAGCAGCGCTATCTGGTTGGCGTAGTCGGGCCGCTCGAAGTGCTCCAGTCCGGGGACCTCCAGGCTGAGCCTTGCCAACTGCTCGTCGATCGAGAGGTTGGTGCGCTCCTGGAGCAGCTGCGTGGCGTTCGTCCCGATCCAGCCCAGGAAGACCGTCACGGTAACCGACGCCGCGGCAGCGCCGGCGGCCAGGAGCGCCTGCCGCGTGCTATGGGCGACCGCGCCGTTGGCTAGCACCTTCAGCCAGAAGGGCATGGTCGCGAAGAGGAATGAGCTGACCAGTGACCGCACGACGACAATCACGGCCCGCCGCGGATCGGCGCGGAAGGCCGTGCCCAAGATAAGAGCGACAGCATGCAGATGCTTACCCACCGGTCGTCTCCCCCGACCCATCCTCGCTGGCGCGAGCCGCCCCGGGCTTCGCGTCGGCAGCACGGTCTGCCTCTTCCTCCACGGCATCCGGTGGAGTGTCCGTGAAGCGCGCCGCCTGCAAGCGGAACAGCCGGGCGTACCGGCCGCCGGCAGCCAGCAGCTCCTCGTGCGTGCCGCGCTCCGCCACGCGGCCGTCCTCCAGCACGCAGATGGCGTCGGCACGGCGGACGCTAGGGAAGCGGTGGGAGATCAGGATGGTGGTGAGCCCCGCGGTCAGCTCCAGGAAGCGATCGAACAGCTCAGCCTCCGCGCGCACGTCCAGGTTGGCGGTCGGCTCGTCCAGCACCAGCACCCCGGCGCCAGCCTCGACGGCGAACAACGCCCGCGCCAAGGCGATGCGCTGCCACTGGCCGCCGGAGAGGTCCGCGCCGCGCTCGTACTCCCGCGACAGCACGGTGTCCCAGCCGTGCGGCAGCGCCGCGATGATCTCATCGGCGCCCGCCCGGTTTGCGGCCCTCTCCAGAGCCGCACGGTCCCCGGCCAGCGCTGGAGCGCCGAAGCCAACGTTCTCGGCGGCCGTCAGCTTGTAGCGCAGGAAGTCCTGGAAGATCACGGCGACATGCTGCCGCCAGCGCGCCGCATCAACCTCGCGGAGATCCACCCCGTCCGCGACGATCCGGCCCGCCGTGGTGTCGTAGAGGCGGCAGAGCAGCTTGATCAGGGTCGTCTTGCCGGCCCCGTTGGCGCCCACGATCGCTAGCGAACGCCCCGCCGGGATGATGAGGTCCAGCCCCGAGAAGACGTTGCAGTCGCTGCCCGGGTAGCAGAAGTTGACGTTCTCGAAGCGGATGGCGGGAGGGGACCTCACCCCCCGCCCTTCATCGGCGAAAGATGCTGTTGGGCCTGGACGAGATTGGGCCGGTGCGGTGACCGGGGCGTATAGCAATACGCCCCTACCAGAGGACGCCGATACCGGTAGGGGCGTATTGCTATACGCCCTGCTCTTTCCGTCGGCGTCATCCTCGCGAATGACGAACAATCGCCCTCGCCGCGCAGGGGCCGGGGGTGAGGTTCCCTCCAACTCCAGCACCGCCGGCACCGCGGTCGCCCCGTGCTCCAGCCAGAGCTCGGGGAGGTTGATGCTGAATAGGTAGGCGGCGAGCGTCACGATCGACTGCGCGGCGATGGTGAGGGCGGCAAGGCCGATGCGGCCAGTGGCGGCGTCGCGGCCGGTCAGCCCGATGGCCGCCAGCACGCAGGCGAACACCACCGCGATCACCCACGGCGCCAGCGTCCGCGCCGACCGGGCGCGCTCGGTCCAGACCTGCTGCATCGCCTCCAGCCAGTGCGCCCGAAAACGGCCCACGATCCACTGCTCCAGCCCGAATACCCGCGTCTCCTTGGCCGCTCCAGGCTCCAAGGCGAGCCCCAGGAAGTACTCGGTGCGCCGATGCACCGGGGTGGCGCCGGTGGCGACCGCCACTTCTTGCAGCACGTTGCGCCGGGCGATGGTGCGAGTGACGACCAGCACCGCCATAAGCCCCAGCGCCAGCCACCAGCGCTCGTAACGCCAGATGAGCGCCGTGGAGACGACAGTCTGGGCGAGCTTGAGCAGCAAGTTGAACAGGCCGCGCACCGCCTGGCTGGGAGTATAGCGGCCCGTCGCCACGCCCCTGGCGCGGGAGAGCAGGTCGACCACGGCGGGGTCCTCCAGATGGGCGATGCCGGCGGGGCCGAGGGCGGCGCGCATGGCGCGCAACTGGAGGTTCCCTTCCACCTGGCGACCGAGCGTCGTGGTCAGCAAGTCCTCTAGCGGGTCCAGCGACTGTCGCAGGACGAAGAGGGCGACGACCGCGACGAGCGCGGCGATCAGTCTCTCGCCGGCAGGCGAGCTGAAACCGCCGCTGACCGCCGCCGGGACGCTGCCGACGAGGGCGCCGGAAGCCAGCGTGAACAGCATCCCCACCAGCACGCCGAGCACGGTGAGCAGCGTCAGCGAGAGCGTGAGGCCCGCGCTCACCCTTGGCAGCAGCAGCGCCAGCGCCAGGCGCGGGTCGTCGTGGCGCCGGCGCAGTGACCGAAGCACCGGCTACTCCTTCGGCGCACCGTGGATGCCGAGCAGCCGGAGGCTGTCCCGAGCATAGACGGCCTCGAACCGGGCGCCGTCCAGCAGGCTCTCGTGCTCGACCACCACCGCCGGCACGCCCGCGGCCTCGACCTCCGGAGGCCGGTAGGAGCGTAGCATGCGCATCCGCGGATGGCATCGGCTGCTGATCCGCTGATCCGCCATGTGCAGTGGCCTCCTATTCTATATGCATATCGTCGGCGCGGGCCCGAATGGACGGGGTGGTGATCGTTGGAAGCGAGGAGTCGCGGAGAACGGAGAGGTTGTCTACCACTGCTGGGACGAGCGAATCGCTGCTTGCCGACCGGCTGGGAGACGCGCTTTCCTTGCAGCAGAGGTAAGCGATGGTGACTCAGCGGGACCGGGACGAGCAGCACCCTGATAGCCCAACAGATCGACACGAGCTGGGGGCATGCAGACGCGTCGCTCAAACGTGCCGGTGTCTCCGTCTTCCCGTCCCACGGCCCGCCAAGGGCACGGGCCAACTCCTCCGGAGTGTAGCACGACGCGGAGAACCGCCTCCCACGAGCAATGTGAGGGGCGCTGCCGAGGCGTTACCACTGGCGCAAACCATGGGGCATTGCCTGCGACGCGCGCCTGCCGCTGAACCGGCAGGCTAACAATTTCAACCCGCCTGAAGGCGGCTAGCGTTTCAAGCGCAACCGGTCGGCGAGCTTAGCCTGCTGCAGCAGGGTTGAAACTGTGAGCCCGCCGGTTCAGCGTCGGGCAGCCGGCGGACGCGGCGCCACAGGACATGCGCAAGCGGTAACGAATCGCGTCACACCCACATGAGGGTCCGCCTTGGTGACCCGCTGGACATCGGGGCATCGGGGAACCCGCTGGTTGGGTCGATTGTAGATACTATGGAGCCGGGCATGTACGCGGAGGGACGCCATGAGACCGCTGACCGACCGGGCGCCGAGTAAGGAGACAGCCGCCGTGGCGCCGGAGGATCCAGTCAGACGTGAGCTGGGCCGCGCGCCCTTGCCACTGCGCCCGCTGCTCAGCGCGATATTGATCGTGGTCCTCCTCGGCCCGCTGGTGACCGCCGCCACGATCGCCCAGCCGGCCATTCGCGCCGCAATGCGGCCGACCGCGGCCATACCCGACGATCTGCTGCTCATCGGCTCGCCGCGGGGCGCTCAGGCCTCGCTCTTCTTGCCCACGACCCAGACGCGGCGGCTGCTGATCGAGGGGGCCGGCGCCCCGGCGCCCTCGCCGGATGGCCGGCAATTGCTCTTCACCCAGACCAGCGTCGACAGCGGGGGACAGAGCGAGAACGTCGTTGCCTTCGACAGCCGGTCGCTCCGGCGCCTTTGGTCGGCACAGATTGCCTCGCAGCCGGTAATTGGCGGCAAGGACCACGTGCCATTTCTGAACTCGGCCCTTGCGGTGGCCGGGGATCGGGTCTATGTGGCCAGCCAGCCCTGGCAATCGTCCCCGCCGCTGAGCGTCGTCGCGCTGGACCTGGCGAGCGGACGGAAGGCGGCATCCTGGAAGGTGGACCTAGGTGGGTACAAGGTCAACGACACCAGGATCGTGGGCGCTCCGGACGGCAAGCATCTGTACCTCCTGGTGACCTTTGCCCCGGGATCGGCTGGCGCCGACCTCTATACCGCTTACTATCGTCTCCACCTCCCCGATGGCAAGCTGGAGCTGCGGCGCTACCCGATCAGGCAGGCCGGCTCGGCCACTGTGTCCTTCTTTAGCGGTCGCTGGCTCACTCCGGATGGCGCTGCGCTCTACGGCCTGAGCTACCAGCCCGGCACGAATGGGCAGGCGCTCGAGGTGGAGTTTTTCGATCTGTCCATCGGCGCGGCGCTGCCGGTGCTCGATCTCCCGTTCCGGGAGCAGACTGACCTGTTGCCGCGCGAGCAAGCCGTATCCCCGGATGGCAGGCGCCTCTACGTACTGGCGCCCACGCTCGGGCAACTCGCCATTGTTGATCTCACCAAGCGCCGCCTCGAGCGCCTCGTGACGCTGGATGTCGGCGCGGTCAAGGCGGCGCGCAGCCAACCCTCCGTGAGTGGCGCCTGGGTAGCGGTGCGCGGCCTCTTCCTTCAGGAAGCCGAGGCCAAAGTCTCCTTCCCCGGTGAGATGCAGCTCTCGCCGGATGGGTGCCGCTTGTACGCGGTCGGCGCCTTTGGAGCCGGCAGCTCTACCCAGGCCCATGGCATCTGGGTAATTGACACGGCACGCTGGAGGGTCACGGCGGACTGGCTCCCCGACACGCCAATCTCGGCCATCATGCTGGGAGGAGGTGGTCGCGAGCTCTATGCGCAGCAGGGCTACCAGATGGGTGATGCCGACTCCGGCACACTGCGTGCCTTGGACACTTTCACCGGCAGCGAGCACTTCGTACTCGGCGGGCTGTCCCGCACCACCGTGTATTCCCTACTGGAGATCTATCGAACGACCTACGGCAGGAGCCCGGCGGTAAGCGGACCGTCGCCACCTACGTCATAGGTGTGCCGTCTCAAAGCTGGCGACTTCTGTAGCTAGCCAGTTCAGCCGGGGCGACACCGAGGGACGATACGCCGCCAATGTTGGGGGATGTGGCTACGGCATTCGCCCTAACGTGCGCGTTGAGGGAGCGTTCCGGATGTCTCCATTCAGGGTGACGGCGAGAGCCGCCAGTAGGGCGATGGGGGCGGCGAGCTGCTCCCTGGAGACGATGCTCGGCAGGACGGACTGGTGGACGATGTGATGGAAGACGAACAACGCACCCTCGATGACGGTCGCGGCATAGAGTTGCGCCAGGGAGAGGTGGCGGAGCCACCAGGCCACAGGGATGCTGCCGAGGGCGGCGGCGCCTGGCGTGTGGCGACGGCACGATGAATGCCACCGGCGGAGCGTCGCTGGTATCACAGTCACGGAGGGAAGTGATGGACGACGAGAATAACCAGGACGAGCGGGAGCAGGCGCGTCAGCAATTGATTGATCGGATCGACACCGGGGAAACGGTGCTGCCGTCGGGCGAGGCGGTCGAGCTGAAGGTGAAGCAGCCGCTCGACAAAGTGGCGCCGATCCGGCTGAGCGACGAGCACTGGAAGCAGCTCGTGGCCGAGGCGCGCGACCTGGACATCGGTCCGACAACCTTGATGCGGATCTGGGTGCTGGAGCGCCTGCGCGAAGTACGCCGCATCGGCCAGTCGGCCTGAACGCGGTGCTGCGCTAGAATGAGTCTGGTACCCGGCAAAGGAGGCGCAGATGGCCATCGCCAATCTTGGGGAGACGGTAAACCTGACGACGCCGCTGGTGCAGGCGGCAGTGGATGACACGAATGAGGCGCCTTGGATGACGATGCCGGAGTTCCAATACTTCGTTGGGCGCTTGCTGGTTGGCATCCTACGCCTGCACGCACAGCGGCGCAACCTGGGCTGGCACGTCTCCGGCGAGCTGAGCGTCACCGCGCCAAAGCCAGAGGGCGGCACGCTGACGTTGGGACCGGACGTGTTCGTGGCGGAGGCGGACGATCGCCTGCGCGAATCCTGGGATGTGCGTCAGGAGGGCAGACCGCCGCGCCTGGTGCTGGAGATCGTGACCAAGGACAGCGTCTACCGGGACACCGTCCAGAAGCCGGAGTACTACCAGGCGATGGGCGTGGAGGAGTACATCCTCTACTGGCCCGACCGCAAGGATGGGGGACCAAAGCTCTTCGGCTATCGCCGTGACAGTGAGGACGCCTGGGGTGAGTGGGCCATCGAGAGCGACGGGGTGCTGCGCAGCGGAGTGCTGGGCGGATTGGGACTACAGCTGGGCGACCACCCCTGGCTGCGCGTCGTGGACGAGCACAGGGAGCGCCTGCCTTCTCCGGAGGAGGAAGCCGAACGCGCCGTTGCATTGGAGGCGGAGGTTGCCCGCTTGCGTGCCCGCCTCGATGGGGCGCCCGAGTAGTGCCGGACGAAGGCTCCGAGGAAAGGAGTACGGCAACCAGAGGGCTAGTCATACGACGCTCCCGGGTTTTAGGATAGGTTGTACGGGAAAGCCGCTCACTCCACGTCCGGACCCAGTACCCCGTAGCTCCAGGGCTCCTGCGGCCCTTCGATCTGTGCCGGCTGGGGCACGATCCCCGGCGTGAGCTGATGCGCCAGGTGCAAGCTTGCGGTGGCGATCTGCTCCTCGGCCGTGATCTCCAGGTTGGAATACGAGCACAGGACGGTCTCATAGCCTCCGCCATCGGGGGCGAAGGCCGCGGCTGGTGGCACGTAGCCGACGCAGCCGTTAGCCAGCGTCACCACGAAGGTATACGGAAACGGTGAGGCCCGCTTGATCCGCAGCCCGGATTCGGCGAAGTACTCCGCCGGGTTGGACAGAAATATCGCCGGACCCACCTGGAGCGCCTGGACCTCTACTTCGGCGATCGGATCGACCCGCAGCAAGTAGTCCAGCAGCACGATCTCCTTGGCGAAGGTCCAGGCGGTGTCGCGCTGGCCGGAGCGCAGCCCCTCCTCGACGATACGCCTGCTCTGCTCCAGGCGCGTCGCGCTGGGCCGGCGGCGCTGGATGTGGAGTACCTGCGTCGCGGCGGTCAGCGGCGCCAGGTCACCCGGCTCGGCAGAAGCCAGCGCCTTCACCGCCTCCGCGCCGACGCGCGTGCCAACGCGGCGGCTCCAGGCCTCGCCGAACTCACGCGCCCGCAACGACCGGTTATCCACCTGCGTGACGTCACCGGAGGCGCCCTGCAGAAAGACCACTCCCGCCTGCTGGCCCATGGCGCCCTGGATGGTCCGCTCGAGGTAGCAGACATAGTCGGCGGAAATGCCACCGGAGAAGGTGGTGCAGTGGCAGCCGAAGTTGACCACGCAGCCGAGCAACTCACCGCCCAAACTCCAGGCGGCGAGTACGCCAACCTCGGGGTCCACCGGACCAGCCGGTGCGACGATGTCGGGATTGCCCTTGCCGGGGTGGGTGTAGACGCGGCCGTTGGCCATCCGGAAGCGACGATTGAACCCTGATTGGTCCTCCACCCCACGACCGACGGCCAGACGCGCCTCCTGCCGCGCCCGGTACGCTTCGTGTACGGCGCTGACGATCTGCCGGCCGGCCCACTCCACGTACAGCGGATCAGGGTTGGTGGAATGCTCCCGCACCAGCGTCCGCACCAGCTCCGGCGCTTCCGCGAAGGCGTTCAGCTCGTACCAGCTCAGCGGTCCGCCACTATGGGTGTGCGAAGCGCCGACCATGACATTGTCGCCGGGAATGCCGCAGCGGCGCTCGATCTCCTGTCGCACCTGGGCAAGCAGCCGGTTGGAGAGCGGCAGGTCGCAGGTGTCCACGCCGACGAGAGCTAGCGCCGTACCGTCCTGCTCGAACACCGCCGCTCGCGCCTTCAGCGGGTCGTGGATCTGCCGGCTGTAGCTCTTGCCATAGCCGCCCGGCACCTCCATGCCGATGGGTGGCGTGATGTCGGTGACGTGGAATCCTGCTTTCACGATGCCATGTCCTTTTCCTCAGAGGCATTGCGCGCCGCCGACGGGCGCTACTGCTTGGGCGCCAGGATCTGGGTGGCGAACTGCTGCGCCTGGTCCAGCGCGGTCTTGACGTCCATCTGGGCTGTGCAGGCCTTTTGTAACAGCGGGGCGATCTGCTTGTTCTGGTCGGTGAAGCGGTGGTAGGGGTAGACGCCGGGCAGCTTGGCGATATCGACCGCCCCTTGCAGATTCGGGTGATCCTTAAGCGCCTGTTTCCACTGCGGCGAGTCGTAGAAGTCGAAACGCGGCGCCAGCGACGGCGGTGCGCCGGGCGGGAAGAGCTCCAGCTGCACTTGCGCCTCGAAGCCGGCGAGGAAGCGAATAGGCTGGAAGGCCTCGGGGATATGCTTGCCGTTCTTGGGCATCACCATGAAGTTGAGCCAGGTGGCCGTCGCCGCCTGGCCCTGGGCTGTCGGCGCGGCGGGCAGCGGAGCCATCCACAAGTTGGAGTTGACGTATTGGAACTGGTCGCCCGGCTCGGTCTCGTCCAGGGCCATCGCCGCCTTGCCCGTCCCGATCGCGGCTAGGTTGGCTGGTCTGCCCTTCTCAGCTAGAGGCGGCGCTACGTTGTCCTTGTTGGCCAGATCGACGAGGAACTGAACGGCAGAAACGGTCTCGGGGGCGTTGTAGTAGGCGGCGTTCTGCTCGGCGTCGAACAGCGAGTGGCCGGTGGTCTCAGTCCAGGCGGTGAGCCAGGCGATGCCCAGACTGCCCGTGGTGGCCAGCCCGGCCAGGGTGATCTTGCCGTCGGGACCCGTCTTGGTCAGCTTCTGCGCGCCGCGCGCCAGGTCGTCCCAGGTCTTCAGGTCCTTGCCCATGGGGTCGAAGCCGGCCGCCTGGAGCTTGTTCTGATCCACCCAGAAGATCAGCGACTCCGGCCCCATGACCGGCAGGCCGAAGGTGTGACCGCACGTCTGGCGAAACTGCTTGGAGGCCGCGAAGAACTTGTCGCCCTGCACATCCGCGGCCTGGGCCACGAAAGAATCGATGTCGGCCAGGATACCCTGGTCATACCAGTCGCGGCCCCAGATAATCGAGCTGAAGGAGGCGTCCGGAGGGTCATTCGCAGCCACGCCGGCCAGGAGCTTCTGGCTGACGTCGGAAAAGCCTGCCCCGACATTCTCCACCGTCACCCCGGTTCGTTGCTTATACGTATCCAGCAGACCACCCAGCACCTTGGCGGTATCTGCGCCAACGACCGAGGTGGTGTACCAGTTGAGGAAGCTGATCTTGAGTCCGGCCGCGGCTGGAGCGGAAGCAGCCGCGGTGCTCGCGCTGAGGGCAGCCGCGCTCGTGGCGCTGGCGGTCGTGCTGGTGACGACACTGCTGACCGGGGCAGCGCTACTGCTGGACACGACGGCGCTGCTGGACGCGGCACTGGTACTGGCGACCGCGCTGGAAGTCGTGACCGCCGCTGCGCCGGAGCTAGCCGGGCTGCTGGAAGCCGCGCCGGTGTTGGCGGAGGAGGCGGCACTCCCGACGGAGCTTCCGGTGCTGACAGCAGCGGCGCCACCGCACGCGGCGAGCAGCAGGGAGCACATGACGCTCACCATGCCAGCACTGCGGAGAAGCCGGCGACGGGTCGTTGGCTGGGATAACTCAAGAGCCATGGTCAACCCTCCTGCAAAACCACTCACTAAGGGAGGGTGTCGCCATCCCCGGCGGCTACCCCGCGCGAGAGCCAGGGGCGGCAGGCAGCATGATATGCCGGTAATATACCAATGAAGCGTCGGCGTGTCAACGCCGGAGCAAGCTTCATCGTTGTGGAACGTTTACGACCTGACCATCGGGCGAGAGCAGCACCGCGGAATCATAGAGCCGGCCACCATCCCGCTGGTAAAGACCCAGTCCGAGCCAGATGCACCGCTGCCGAGCGACCTCCGCCAGTGCCAGCGTCGACGGTCCTGGTACCGGCTCGCCCAGTGGCAGATCGTGAGCCGGGTCGCCGGTCGCGACAAAGCCGGTGACGGCCGTCTCGGCGAAAAGTATCAACTCCGCACCCCGATCGGCGGCTTTTTTGGTTAGGGTGGCGATGGCGCCTGGTGTCGCGGCACGGTCTGGCAGCACGCGGTGGACCGCGAGAACAATGGAAAGCAAGGCGACCTGATCCTTCCTGGCACAGCATCATCGCGGAGACTATGGTCACACCGTGCTGGTTGGAGCATTATCACCCACTCTTCGCCGGATTCCCGGTGATCTTCGTCGAGGCACGCTGTCGGCCGGCTGCTTCCACCGGAGGCGTGGACCGACGCCGCGCCGAGCGATGACGCCCCCCGGCCGATGTACCCGAACGACGGCTGGCGCTGGCTGCGGCCGGGTCTCGCAAGCGGTCCACTAGTGGGCGGCAACCTGGGTACCCTGCGCTCACTGGCCGGCACGGTCTACCGGCCCTCCTTCATCGGGGCAATCCTGTTCTGGGAGGAAGTCAAGCTGGAGTCCGCGCCGGTGCATGCCATCGATGAGGCGCTGACGCATCTCGGCCTGCTCGGCGTGTTCGACCCGTTAGCTGGGATGGTGGTCGGCAAGATTTGGGGGCTGTCCGACGCCGAGCACCGGCAGGTAGACGACCTCCTGCTGCGTCACACGGCATCCTGGGACTTTCCGATCCTAACCTTCGGTCACACCGATCCCCGGCTGATACTGCCGCTGGGCGTGCGCGCCGCGCTCGATGCCGGAGCAGATCGCTTCGCGCTGGAAGAAGCGGCAGTGCGATGAGCGCCCCGAGGAACCGCTCGCGCTCCACAGGCGTCGTGGAGTCCTGCCACTGTGGGTAGCTGGCAAGGACGTCGGCGCGGGTGCAGTGAAAGATCGGCACACCAAAGGCCCGCAACTCGTCGACGGCAAGGGCCAGGCACGTCCCCAAGAGCCGGCGCTTGCGTTGGGCATGCGAGTGGCCGCGCTCCAGGCTGAGCTCTGGACCCAGCGTTGGCCCGATGGGTGTATCCTCCCAGCCAAAGTTCCAGACGTCGACCAACGCGACCGCGAGATCCGCAAAAGCGAAAGTATGCCGAGCCGTGGTGCGAACGAAGCTGCTCTCTGTGAACGGCTTGCCGGGCAGCGGGCAGCGAGGCGTAAAGGCGAGATCGAGGGTCACATCCATGCAAGAAGATCCTCTGCAGTTACATCCTTGTAGGTAGGCGGTCCTGATGAGTCGTCTTACTGTTTAATCGCTCCTGCCACTGAGACGCGGCCGGGCGCACTGTCGCCCACGGCGCACCGGAATATGGGAGGACGATGGAGCACGGCAGCTTCGAGGCCATCGCGGAGTGGTACGACCAGACGATGGGCGAGCAAGGCGATCGTACGCACCGACATTGGCTGCTCCCCGCCCTGTTGCAAGCCCTCGGCGATGTTGCCGGGAAGTCGGCGCTCGACCTGGGTTGCGGCAACGGTCTGGCCAGCCGGCTCCTGGCTGAGCACGGTGCGCGGGTGATCGGCATCGACCTGTCCCACACCCTGGTGGCGCGAGCCAGGGCGCGGGAAGCGAGCAATCCGCTCGGGATCGACGCCCTCGTCGCCGACGCTGCTCACCTCCCCTTCCCGCCGGACCGCTTCGACTTGGTGACCGCGCACATGGTGCTCATGGACGCGGCCGACGGAGCAGGCATCCTACGTGAAGCGGGGCGCGTCGTGCGGCCGGGCGGGCGCTTCGTCGCCACGCTGCTGCATCCCTGTTTCGAGCCTCCGCTCGCCTCCGCCTGGACGGAGGAGACGGTGGACGGTGAGCGCCGCACGATCCGTCGAGTGTGGCGCTACCGGACGGCGTACTCCGTCGCTGACCGGCTCCATCGTGACCAGCCCGCCCCGATCATGCGCTACCACCGCCCGCTAGAATGGTATGCCCGCCATCTGCGGGATGCCGGCTTGCTGATCGACACACTGGACGAGCCATTACCCGATGAGGTCTTCGCAGTTGCACGGCCTGCCACCTATCAGCGGCAGCTCGTCGCTCCTTCCTTCCTGGTGCTCGGCGCCCGCAAGCGCGAGCCGCCTGCGACCCTGTGACGAACACCGGCCTGAGGCCGGCAGTCGCGCAGCCGGGCGCCGGGGCGCCCTGACAGAGCCCACTCGCTGGGTTCGCATGTAGATGGGTCCTGAAACCGGATATGAAGTCACCTGAACGGGACGTAGGAGGAAGTCTACGTTCAAGCGGGCAGACTACTTCCGCGCCGACACGCACCGGTGACTTTAGGCACTCTACCGTCAGGTCACGCCAGCGAGCGGGACGGGCCCGCCGGCGATGGCATCGCGACACTCCAAGCAATCCGCCGCACAACGAGTGACGGCCGGATGCGCCCGGATGGCGCGGGTTGCCGCGTCCAGCGTCGCGCCCGCTGGGAACGCGCGCCAGCGGCTCGCGCCGACCCGGCGTTCTGAGGCGAAGGGATCGAGCGCCGGCCCCAAGTTCGGGAAGCCGGCAGAATCGCCGCCCGCCGCAACCTCCATCGGCTGGCCATTCGGACCGTTCGCCCAGCGCCGGAACATCCGCCGACCAGCCCGCTCCTCCGCCAGATGCAGAAGGGTCATCTTGTCTAGCCCCACCCCCATCAGTACGACGGCACCGTCACGCTCCACAAGCGCTTTCAAGGGAGCGTACACGTCCATCGGCGTCTGGCCGGCGATCAGCTCCGCTGCCAACGGACCGACTGCCGCGAAGGAGTTGAGCGGGTGATCGCCGCGGCCGCGGCCGGGCATGCCGAGCAAGGCCGTAGCGATCGCGCCCATGTCGCGCTGGTCGATATCCTGGCTATCGGGCCGATACACCAGGGCGCGAGCTTCCGTGTCGTCCCAGCTTCGTTCTTCCTGCCAGGCGTTTTGCGCCCAGCGCCGCATGCCCGGCGACGGCATGTTGCCGAAGCGGTAGGAGAACGTCGGCGCCAGCACGGTACAGCCCTCGGCCAACAGCCCCTCTACGACGCTCGCCGCCCCACCCTCAATCCAGCCGAAGGAGCACAGCGACACATGCACACAGATCGGCCGACCGACCAGGCCAATCTCTCTCGTCGCAGCGCGGATGTCGTGTGCGGTCACGACCCTCGTATCCCTGTCCAACCGGACCTCGTTCAGTTGCTTATCAGTAGCTCATCGGCGAATCGTAGCCAGCGGCGAGCCTCCCCGATCGTCTCAGGATCGCTCATAGAGCACCCTGCCTTCGCGCAGCGCGGATCGCAGCACCGTCCCGACGACGTGGCCCCGCCGCGCGATTTCCTCCGGGGTTGTGACCACAATGTCGGCCGGAACCGTGAGGTCGGCCAAGGATCGCAAGATCGCTACGCTGGCATCTCGTCGGTTGGTCACTCCGTCCAGCACGACGAGCAAATCCACATCGCTCCGCGCATCCGCGTCACCGCGGGCTTGCGAGCCGAAGAGGATGATCCGCCGCGGAGCGAACTCGCGCACGACGCGGTCGGTGATGAGGGCGATCGCGTCAGCAACATTGGTCTCATCGGCACTTCGCGTGGCAACCATCGGCCAGCCATCGATTCCTGATGTGATTCACCCAAATGCCAGTGTACGGCAATTCACTCCATCAAGGCTATCGGCGTTCGATGCTGCCAGCGGAATCCCGGCCCAATCAGTAGCCCACATGCCCTCCACAAATGTACCAATGGAGAGTTGGGTTGGCTTACCGGAGGCAATCCTCAGAAGCGCTTCCCAAGGGGCGAATGAAAAAGGCTGCAGCCAAGGGAAGCCGCTACCGATGTCGACCAGTACCGCGCAGACCGGCGGGCATGCACCGCAACCAGGAATAGAACGCATGCATTCCTTACTCGGTGAGCAGCCGCTCCCGCACTGCCGCCGCGATCCGCTCGGCCTCCTCCAGCGGCGCCAGCTTGCGACCGCCCTGCGCGGCGGCGCTGAGGAGATCAAACACGGCGGGGCCTCGCCGCTCCTTCGGTATATCGGCGGAGCGTGGGATCAGGTGGAAGTGGATGTGCGCGAAGTGCTCCGCCTCGGAGAACTGGCACAGATAGACCTTGGCCGGCTGGAGCACCTCGCGCATGGCCCTCGTGATCCGCCGAACGAGCGGCCCGAAGGCGGCCGCCTCCTCGGACGACAGGTCGGCCATGGCCTCGACGTGGCGCAGCGGCTTGAGGACCAGCCAGCCGGCCAGCGGAATCGGCGCCAGGATGTGCTCCAGGCGCCAGGACGCATCCTGGTAGATCACCCCGCCCGGCGCCGGCAGCTCGCCGCGATTGGCGCGGCAAGTTCCGCAGGTTGACTCGAGCTGGGTGTCGGTCATCATGCGTCCCCGTCTCTGATGTATGGAATTGTACCGCCGGGAAACCGCTGGCTCCTCGCAGCACCTGCACCTTGGGCAATGCTCTCACGACCGCGCAGGCAGCATGGGATGGCGTACCCCGCTATCTTGAGTGACTGGCGCCGAGGAGACCTAATGGCCGGGCATGACGCGCCGGCTCTGGCTGAAGCCCTCATCAAGCAACTGAAGGCCGAGGGCAGCCTCCGGAGGCATTGGCAACGTCACGCTGCTCCTCGCCGATAGTGCGCTCGGGTACGCGCCGGCCGCGTCCTAGGACCGCGTCATCCTGACCGAGGCATCGCGTGATATGGTGGTGGACTGGCAGGAAGCGCCCGAATAGCACTACGCTGCGCGCTGGCCGTGCAAAACTCGGTCGTGGAACGGAGGAGCACGCCCATCCACGAGGTATCTCCTCGGATCGCCCGCGCGTCGTTTACTCCGTCACGAGGTCCTGGCTCACGACGTTACCACTGCCCAGCAGGCGCGACGGGACGGTCAGTAGCGGTTGGAGCAGGCGGACAGCAGCGGGCTCCACGACGGCGCGGGCGGCGGCCCCTTGCTCCTCGGAGTCCCAGAGCGTTACCGCGATAGCGCGGCCGTTGCCGGCATCCACCACCAGGTTGCCCTTGTATCCCGGCTGCCGGGCGTGCAGCGCAGCGAACTCCTCAAGCTGAGCCTGTCCCCTCACCAGCTTCTTGGGATCGAACGTATTCTCGCGGATCACGACGAACATTGTCTGCCTCCTCAGAGCGTAACTTTCGCAGCGCACGATCACACATTCCGGGTTAGTCGCTCCCCCGGTCGTTCGGGTCCAGCACGTCGAAGACCACGGAGCCGAGCATCTGATCGCCCTGGCGTACCTCGACCTTCCAGTTGCCGGGATGAGTGAACAGTATATAGCCCGGGTAGAACCCCCGATCGTCCGGCGGCAGGACCGCCGTCAGGTCCCCCGCGGCAGCAAGCTGTGCCGCGGTGACCGGCACGGAGTCGAATGGGCTGCCCGGATGGTACCAGAAGCGCAGCCGCTTTCCGCTCGCGCAGTCCCAGCCTTCCAGCGTGAGCGGCGTGGTGATGGGGTGGAGGGCCGAGATGCCCACCTTGGCTGGAATGCCCGGAGCGAAGTCCCCGACAATCGCATGGGTGGTGTCTAGACCGCCATAGAAGACCAGCGGCCCGGCCACCGCCACGTGGAAACGCGGATCGATCGGACTGGGCGGGCCGCAGCGACTCGGCGGAGATGCCGCACCGAAAGGCCGGGTGCATGCGACCAGCGCGAGGAGGAATATCGCGACGAGCATGCCCATGAGCAGACAGATTCGACGCTCCCTTGTCTGAAGCGGTATCAGTTCGCCGCTCCCTTCCCAACAGTGAAGGAGATCAGCACCAGCCCGAGCATGAACAGGCCATAGGTGGCAAGGCCGAGGAACAGCCCGTGCATCTCGATGCTACCACGCTCCCGTTTTCGGCGCGCCATGGAGGGGCGTCCGGCTGCACGTGGGATCTCGCCTGAACCGTGCATCTCATGATGTAGAGTCGCAATTGAAGGGGGGAGCGTCGATGGTCGGGAGCAGCGAGCTGGGGGTCGAGGTGGAGGCGCACCGCGCCACCAGGGCGACCTGGAGGGCGTTTGCCGGCGATGAGGAGGTCGCTGCGCTTGTGGAGCAGTGCGCTGGGGCTCAGCAGGACGCGGCGGTGGCTGCGGCGTCGCTGGAGCAGTTGATCGAGCGCTGCCGCCCGCTGGTCTGGCGGATCGCCCGGACGTACGTGGCCAATGAGGCCGACGCGGCGGACGTCGTTCAGGAGGCTCTGTGGCAGGCGGCGCGCGGGCTGGCGACGCTGCAGCACTCCGCCGCCTTCCCGCACTGGATCGCCACGGTGGTCCAGAATGCCGCCCGCCAGTGGCTGCGCCGCGAGCGAGCGCGGCAGCGGGAGCGCTCGCTGGAGGTCACGGGGCACGCCGGATTCGAGGACTTGCCGCTGCTGGAAAACGTTGCCGCTGCTGGCGCCTTTGGGGATGTCGAGGCGCGTGACCTCCTCAGCCGGTTGTTGCGCCTCCTGTCACCCCGAGAGCGCGCGGTCCTGCTGCTGTACCACGAGGCCAGACAGTCCCAGCAGGAGATTGGCCGGCGGCTTGGTCTCTCGCCGAGGGCCGTCGAGGGAACCGTCTATCGCGCAACGCGGCGCTTGCGGGACGTAGCGGCGCAATGCAGCGACGAGACGGAGGAGCTCCTGAGCTGGTGCTCGGTCTGTGGCCGGCAGCGTCTCCGCGGTCGCTTGCAGCCGGGGATAAGCCCGGACCGGCCGTTGCATCTGTACGCAACCTGCCCGGTCTGTTGTCCGGGGAACCTTTACTGGATCAGCTATCCCCTGCCGCTGCAACGGCATGCCTCGCTCGACGGTGCGCTGCGCCGCGGCAGCGAGCTGCTGGACGGTCAGGTCCGCCGTCTCTTGCGCACGCCGGCGCCTACTTGTGAGCGGTGTGGAGCGCCGCTGGTGCATGCGCGCTTCTGGGACCGGGCCGGGTACGAGGTCAAGTGGCACTGCCGCGACTGCGCCGAAACGGCATGGCAATCCTCCGTCACCGCCGTTGACTCCACGCTGCCCGCCTGGCGGGCCTTCTGGGAGTGCTCGTCGCGTCTGCTGATCGAATCGCAATGCCTGAGCCGCGAAGGGGGGAGCCACGCCTGCTGGTGCGGGCGGTCGATCTTGGCTCGAAGCGCGCCGCCATCGTCGCGCTCGACGGCGTCAGCGTGAGCGTTCGGCCCGGCGAGTTCTTCGCCATCCTGGGGCCGAACGGCGCAGGGAAGACGACCCTGATCAAGATCCTGGCGACGACGCTGCGGCCGACCGCCGGACGGCGCAGCAGCGCATCCGCGAGGCCCTCGACGTGGTCGGCCTGGGGGCGTGGCTGGAGGAGAAGCCGGAGCACCTCTCCAGCGGCATGCGCGCCCGGCTGGCCATCGCCAAGGGCCTGCTTCTGCGCACGCCCGTCTTCATGCTGGATGAGCCGACCGCGAACGTCGATCCGGCCGGGGCCTACCAGATCCGCGACTTCATCCGTAACGAGCTGAACCGCCGGCTGGGCCAGACGGTGATCCTGACTACGCACAACATGGCCGAAGCCGAACAACTGGCCGACCGCGTCGCCATCGTCGATCGCGGCCAGGTCATCGCCTGCGACCGCCCGGCGGCGCTGGCTTCCGGTCTCGGCGACTGCGTCCTGGAGCTCGCCCTGTCCTCCTGTTCGCCGGAAGCGATCCGCTCCCTACAGGAGCGCAAGCTAACACTGCACCACGTCGAGTCACTCGATCGCCAAGGAGCCGGCCGGCTGCGCGTCCACCTGCGGCCGGGCGTCCAAGCCGCGGATGTCCGCGCCGCGCTAGAAGCGGCCGGCAGCGCCGTCGTGAGCATCACCCCGGCCGGGGCGACGCTGGAGGATGTCTTCCTGCGACGGACGGGAAGGAGTCTGGACTGATGGCGAGCCAAGCACTCTCCTCAGGGCTCGAGCAGGCGCCGCTGGGCGGCCCCGGCTACATGCTGCGCATCCTGTCCGTCCTGCTCGGTCGCAACGCGCGGCTCTGGCTGCGCTTTCGGGTCAGCATGGTCATGGACCTATTAGGCGGCGCGGCGCAGGCGAGTGTCTTCTTCTTCCTCGGTACAACGCTCGTGGCGAGCGGGCAGCAAGCCTGGCAGACCAACTACACCGCCTTCCTGGCCATCGGCATCGTCTTCAACTCGGTGATGAGCGCGAGCTTGAGCGGCCCCTACCAGGCGCTGTCCATGGACTACTGGATGCAGCGCCTGGAGACCATCCTGCTCTCACCCTGCCCCGTGGGCCTATCGGTGCTGTCGCAGGTCGGCTGGAGCTACGCGCGCACGCTCCTCAACGTGCTGATCCTGGCGGCGGTGGGCTGGGCCTTCGGCGCGCACGTGCAGACGACAGGAGTCAACGGGCTGCTTACCCTCCTGGCGCTCCTGCTGGCGGCCGTGGCCGTGCTCGGCTTCGGGTTGATGTCGGCGGCGATGTTCATGCTGATCAACGCCAAGGGCTGGAACGACCCCATCTCCTGGATCGTCGGCATCCTCCAGGGGCTGGTGACCGGCGTCTACTTCCCGATCACGCTGCTGCCCGGTTGGCTGCATGCGCTGGCCATGCTGTTGCCCCAGACCTACGCCATCGATGCCGCCCGGCGACTGCTGTTGGCGAACGCCGGCTCGCCGCCACTGCTAGAGATCGGCAGCCTGAGTGCGGTACAGGCCGACCCGATCGCCCTCGCTTGCGCAGCCCTTATCCTGCCCGCGCTGGGGGCGGCGCTTTTCGCCGCCGGCCTCGCCAAGGCGCGCAACGACGGCGGGTTGTCGAGGTGGACGTGAACGGGGAACTCTTTTCGGCGGCCGGATAGACCGGGCCGCCCCGGGGTGCGTCGCCCAAAGACGGGTAGAGTTTCTGAGCTTGATTGCTCAGATTGGCAGCGGGCTGGCAGTTCGGTTCACCTCGTGGAGCAAAAGGAGCTGATGGGAGCAGGCGAGGCATCGTAGGTAGCCGTGCTACAATGGTGGCGTCTGCTAGGCATCAGCAATGGTAGGGTCGAATGGCGAGAATCGGCGCGACAAGTAATGTACTGTTGGAGAGAGGTCAACCGCTCATTGCCGTTATTAGTCGATGTGGCGACCAAGAGGTAGTGCGATACGTCACTTCAGAGGCAGAAGCAAGAGCGAGCGTTACCCAGGAAGCGATCCAGACGGCACTGAATCTGCCAGGTGCGTGGAGCGACATGGACTGGGGGGATATGGAAGCTAATCTGCACGAGATCCGCCGTGCCAATCCGCCGACGCCACCAATATCGCTCGACGAGTGATCCGTTACCTGCTTGACACTACCCTGTTAGCGGCATATCTTGCTCATCGACAGTTCGCGGTGACGCTCATCTCGCCCTGGATTAGCAATCAAGAGGCGGCAACGAGCATCATAGTCTATGGCGAGATGGTTGAGCACCTCAAGGGCAAGCCGAACTTCCCGCGGCACCACAGCGCGCTCCGGGATCTGATCGAGGTGGTGCAGCCGTACATGCTTACGTTCTCCATCCTCGATCGCTATGCTGATATCCGGCGAGCACTCCGTCCTCCCTACGGTCTAGGATTGATCGGCGATATCGACACGTTGATTGCTGGTACGGCTTTGGAGTTTGGGCTCACCTTGGTCACGACCGATCAGGACTTTCAGCGGGTGCCTGATCTGAAGGTGCTGCTCGCACCGAGGGGGTAACGTTCACTGAGAGCTCGGCCGGCGTCGCTCCTTGCGCTGCCTCGTTGCCGTAGTGCGCGACCTGATCGCCCGCCCCGAACCACCGCTCGACGCTGCCCAGCAGCCGGCCCCGCTCGTCGTCCACGCCCGGAGTGTAGCAGCATGTGTGGCTCCTCCAATGAGCCACGACGCTCAGGGCGCTTCAGGTGGTCGCGGCGATCCCCCGGCGACCGGGGTCGCCGGGAACTCCATCGAAGATGCCACATCGACCGCTCATGCGTGCTTGTTGACCACGCCTGTTCATGTCCGGGTCGCCAATGCGCGCAGCCTGACGTGACACTACAATCCCGCTCCAATGACGCATAACACCGGGCTCCTCGCTGCCGATCCTCCCGTGATACTCCCGCGCGTCGATCTGCACCGCCATCTCACCGGCAGTGTGCGCTTGGAGACCATCCTGGAGATCGCGACGCAGCACGACCTGCCGTTGCCGCGCACGCTCGACGCGCTGCGCCCGCTCGCCCAGGTCACGACACCGTTGCCTGACCTCCCGACCTTCCTCACCAGGCTTGCACCGGCATCATTGGCGCTGGTCGACCTGGACGTTTGCGCGCGGGTGGCTTATGAGTGCGTTGAGGACGCGTCGCGAGAGGGGATTGCGTACCTCGAGCTGCGCTTCGGCCCGGGGACGTACGCGCAGCACAGACTCCCTCCAGAGGGCGTGGTGGAGGCGACGATCGACGGCGCTCGTCGCGGCCAGCGCGACTTCGGCGTTCGGACCAACCTGATCGGCGGGACGGGCCGAACGGAGCCGGACCTGGCTTGGCAGGCGCTGGAGGTACTACTGGCCTACCGCGACCAGATTGCCGGCCTCGACCTGGCCGGGGATGAGGCGCGCTGGCCGGCCGCGCTGTACCGCGAGCACTTCCGACGCGCTCGCGACGCCGGCTGGCGCGTCACCGCCCACGCTGGCGAGGCGGCTGGGGCGGAGAGCGTCTGGGCGGCCATCCGCGAGCTGGGCGCCGAGCGCATCGGCCACGCCACACGCGCTGTCCAGGACGAGCGCCTACTGGACCACATGCTGGAACACCGCATCGGCATCGAAGCCTGCCTCACCAGCAATGTGCAAACGGGAGCGGCGCCTGACTACGCCCACCACCCGCTGCGACAGTTCCTGGAGCGCGGCCTGCTCGCCACGATCAACACCGACGACCCCGTCACCAGCGGCATCACCCTCGAGCACGAGCTGACAGTCGCTGCCTCCGCGGCCGGATTGTCTGCAGGGCAGGTCCGGCAGGCGCAGGAGAACGCCATTGAGATCGCTTTCTTGAACGAGGCCCAGCGCAGCGCCATGCGAGCGGCGGTGGCGCCTGGCCAATGAACGGTCGGCCCGTGGCGACAGCCTCAGCCCTGAGCAAGCACCCCGTCGCCGGCGGTAACAGCCTGCTTCGCCGCCTGGTCCATCGTGGTCTGGCCGAGATAGGCTTTGTTGAGCTCGTTCTGCAGTTTCGTCTGGAAGTCGGCGCCCGTGGCGAAGAAGTGGAACGGCTTGGCGAAGCTCATCGTCTCCACCGCTCGGCCGATGTGGGCCGGCGGCGGCGTGCTGTATCCGCCGTGCGCGTCCGACGCGGCCGCGATGTTGACGGGGAACTTCACCTTGTCGGTCGCCAGGATCTGCTGCGCCTCGGCATTCATCGTGAACTGGAGGAGCTGGAAGCACTTATCGGCATTTTTGGTAGTGCCGGTGATGCTCGACGGTTGCACGATGTAGGCGGAGCCGTTCTTGCCCGTGGTGGGGCTCTTCGGGATCAGGGCAATGTCCCAATCGAACTTCGCGCTCGCGGTGTAGTTGGGCACATTGGACGTGATGGCTGTATACATCGCAAACCGGCCGGCGGTGAGTGGATCGGTCACGCCGGCCTTGGCAAGCTCAGCGGTATCGACCGCCGTGGGCATCACGCGGTGTATCTGCATGAGCTCGTAGATGAACTGCAAGGCGCCGAGCGCCCCGGGCTGGTCGAGCGTCGTCTTGGTCTGTTCGGCGTTCATGTAGTCGCCGCCATTGGCATAGATCATCGAGGCCCAGCCACCCTGGACGCTGTTAGGAATCTGGACGCCCCACAGGCTTACCGTGCCGTCGGACCCACGCGTGGTCAGCTTCTGCGCCGCCGCCAGCATGTCATTCCAGGTCCAGTCGTCGGTCGGCTCGGCGACCCCGGCGTTCTGGAAGGCCGTTTTGTTGTAGTACAGGATGTCGTCCGTGTTCCAGGTCGGCACCGCGTACCACTTCCCCTGGTACTTCATCTCGCTGTCCTCGACCCAGATGCCACTGAAGTCCACCTTGTTCGAAGTGATGATGGAGCTGAGATCAAGGAGCGTCCCTTTTTGGGCAAACTCGACCACGTAGTTGCCGCTGCTGTGGAAGCAGTCCGGCGCGGTCCCGCCGGCGAAGCCGGTCAAGAGGCGCTGAAAGAACTGGGCGAAGGGGGTGACCTCCTGCGTGATCTTGATCGCCGGGGTGAGCTGTTGGAAGCGCGTGTACACCTTGTCGAAGAGCTGCGCGCTCAACCCGCTCTGCCAGTGGGCCAGGCGGATGGTGGTCTGCCCCGCCGCGGGCGCCTGGGCGGCAGCGGATGAGCTCGCGAGCTGGCTCGCGGTCACCGCGCTGCCGGACGACCTGGTCGCGGCGCTCCTGGCGGGTGTGCTGGCGGCGCTCGTAACCGGGACGCTCGCCGCGCCGTTCTGCGGGGACCCACCGCACGCCGTGAGCAGGCCGATACTCATGGCCGACTTCAGGGCAACTAGGAACTGCCGGCGCGAACGCGGGACTTGCACCATCCTTCTCCTTTGCGAAACGATGAATCTGGACTGGCCCGCGAGCCCACTCAGGGCAATCGGAATACTCCTAGTGACGAGCGCGACCATTATACGCAGAGGGCGCCCAAGCAATGCGCCGGCCACCCTGTTACCGAGCAGCCATATTGGTCTGCGCATGCAGGAACTCGCGTAGCAATCGTGGGACCGGCTCATCATCGTCTTCGCGGTGCGGGATGGCGGGACGCGACAGGACGTCGTACCAAGTCAGCGCGTTGCTCACCATCCCCACGCTATGGGCTAGTTCGAGCGCCACCAGCAGGTCACGCCGTGAGGCATAGCGCAGCCACGGCTCCAGGTAACAATCCCGAAGCCGCGCGAGCTCTCCGGCATCATCGCCGAGATCGAAGGTGTAGCGCGCGCTCTTGAGCGTGGTGCGCAGGCTGAAGAAGGGATGCGCCACCACGCTGTTGCCCCAGTCGAAAAAGCGATAGCGGCCACCGTGGACGAGGACGTTGCCATCGTGGAGGTCGCCGTGGTGGAGCGTCGCGGGAAGCTGATAGCCGGCTAGCTCTGAGCAGAGCGCGGTAAAGCGGGATATGAGCATCCGCAGGCCCTGCTGCTCCTCAAGCGTGAGACCCCAGGGTTGACCGAGGTGCAGCGCGGCACGGTCGGCAAGCAACCGCTCATACCCGGCCGGTAGCAGCGCCAGGCGCCGATCCGGCACGCCAAGCGCCAGCAGCTCATCGACGCGGCCGCCCATCTCGAGCTGTAGCGCCGCATACATCGGCAGCAACCGAAGCCAGTGCCCGAGATCGCGGTCGGACCGGATGACCTCGCGGAGTCTCATCCCGCCGTGGGCCGTCAGCAACCAGCCGCGCTGCGCGTCGGCAGCGAGCACGCGCACGATGCAGTCGGGCCGCCGGCGTGCGAGCGCCGCGGTGAGGGCCGGCTCGTAGGTGGGGAGTGGTACGCTCGCCTTGAAGTAGACGTCGCCATCGCGCGTTGGCGCCCGCAGGACCGTGGACCAGCGACCCGCGTGCAGTCGCTCAATCGCGCCGCTGACGCGGAGTCCGTTGTGCTCCAGCGCGCCGTCAATCCAGGCAGTGGCGTGGGCCAGCCAGTCCTGCCTCAGCCATGGCTCGTGCGCGGCCTGGTCCAGCATCAGTCCTCTCCCAACACAACTACAGGTATACCGCGTGTATGATCGAGTCCGTACGGAGGTGGGAGTACTGCATGAGCGCCAGCGAAATGGAGGCCGACATCCAGCTCCGCGACCGCCGCCAGGAGCCGGCTCCGGGCGCCCGAGGACTACCTTTCGCAGTTCATCGATAGGCCGCCGGCATTTCCGCCGGGTTCGGGGTGGGCCTACAGTAACGCCGGATTCCTGGTGCTGGGCCTCATCGTCCAACGCGCCAGCGGCCAGGGCTATTTCGACTACATCCGCGAGCACGTCTTCGAGCGGGCGGGCATGGCCGATACCAACTGCTACGACCCTGATAGCGATGTTGCCAACCGGGCAGTCGGCTACACCACACGGGATGAGCAGGGACAGTCCCTGGCCGGACCGCGCCGGAACAACTGGGCATTACTCCAAATGAAGGGCGGGCCGGCGGGCGGCGGCTACGGTACCGTGAGTGACCTGCTACGTTTTGCCGTCGCCTTGCAAACCCACCAGCTGCTCAACCCCGCCACTACCGACCTGGTCACGACGGGCAAGGTGGAGAGCGACATGCCCGGGATGCGCTACGCCTACGGCTTCATGACCCATGAGGTCAGCGCGCAGGCCGGGCACGATAATGCCGATCTGACCACCGGGCTGCACCAGCCGGGCGTAGCGGCTCAGGTAGAGGTCGTCGGTGCCGAAGTAGTGGTAGGCGTCGAGACTGACCAGTGCGTCGAAGAAGCCATCGGCGAAGGGGAGGGCGTGCGCCTCTGCGTGGATCGGGAGGATACGCTCCCGCAGCCCCGCCGCGCAGATGCGCTCCCAGTTGTCGCTGCGCCGATCCACAGGTCCGTCGCCCAAACCTGCAGCCCGAACTCCTTGGCAAAGAAGATGGAGCTGATGGCGCGCCCGCAGCCCATGTCGAGCACGCGCATGCCCGGCTGGAGGTCCATCACCTGGCTCAGCGCCTCGGCCAGCCAGACGGCGTTCGGCCCCATCAAGTTCTCGAGCATCCAGACTGGGTCGTAGGTCGCGGAGCGGGGATATACGTCCAGCCGCAGACGCGCGGCTAGCTCTTGGGAGATGGGAGGTGATTTCGGCACTGGCGTCATACCCGGCTCATCCTTCCTCTGGTACTTGAGCTCAATGCCATTATCGGCCATGGATGGCCCGAAATCGGGAGGAGATTGGCGCTTGATGATTGCCCGCCAGGGCCGGCACGCCCTGCCAACCCTGGCGGGGCATGCGGAGTGGAGAGTGTGAGCGGCGGTAGCCGCTAAAGCGGTCTCCGCGGCGTTGGCACAGGAGTTGCCACAGATGTTGATCGCTCGGTCGTTCACGGCAGGATCACGCGGCGCTCCACGGCGGATACGATCGGTGCATACCAACCGCCCGGCGCGGCTGAACGGTGTGCGAGCCGAGTCGGGCATGGCGGCAGCCGCCGGGAACTGGCTGCGAGCGATAAGAGAGGGCAAGGCTCCATGGCTCATTTCCTGACTCGCCGTCACCTCCTGCGCCTGACCGGCGCGGCCGCCGGCGGCACCGCGCTGGCGGCGTTGCTCGCCGCGTGCGGCGCCAGCGGCTCCTCCGCCACCAGCTCGTCCGCCGACACGAGCGCGCCGGCGACGACCGCTGCAGCCTTAGCCGCGACGACGGCCTCGAGCGCCGCCTGACCACGTCGGCCTGCTCCCCTGGACGGGCAACTGGTACACCTACGGCTGGATCTGGATCTTCGGCGGCGACTACTTCGACGACAAGACCTCCAAGCCGACGCTCAACCGCCCTGAGAACGTCAAGGCCTTCGACTGGATCGCGGGCTACGCCAAGCAGTACGGCACGCCCAAGGCGTTCACCGATGCCGGCTGGAAGGACGGCGACACCAAGGAGTTCGCGGCGGACCAGAAGATCGCCATGATGAGCTCCTGGGACGGCGCCATGGTGGGCTTCAAGCAAGCCTCCAACTCCTTCCAGTTCTGGGGCGGTCCCTGCCCCTATCCGAGCGGCGGCAGCAACGGCGCCTGGTCCGGCGGCCTGTCCTTGGCGCGCACGGGAGCGGAGGACGGACCGGCAGTGCTCGACCATCCGGCGCCTCTGCCTGCGAGCGCGGCCCTGCTCGCCGCGGGGCGGGCGTAGAGACCGCTATACTGTCGTCTGCCCTGCCATCGCAGGACTGAATAGGACGGGGTGACGACGTGGCCACGGCACTGGGCATGACCATCCACGATCTCGAAGGCTTTCCGACGCCACTGGACGACCAGCGTTACGAGCTCATCGATGGAGAACTGTACGTGTCGACCCAACCGCACTGGCGCCATCAGTCCGGGGCAGCGAATGTGATCTCCCTCCTTTGGTCGTGGAACCGGCAGTCCGGCGCCGGCATGGTGATCGACGCGCCCGGCGTGATCTTCGCCAACGACACTGCCGTGGCTCCCGACGTGGTCTGGGTCAGCGCCGAGCGCCTGGACGCGGTTCTGGGCGAGGACGGCAAGCTCCACGCCGCGCCGGACCTGATCGTGGAGCTGCTGTCCCCCGGCGCCGAGAACGAGCGGCGCGACCGCGAGACCAAGCTCAGCCTGTACTCGCGGCAAGGCGTGCGCGAGTACTGGATCGTCGATTGGCAGCGCCGCGCGCTGCAAGTCTACCGGCGCCGGGAGGCCCGCCTGGAGCTGGTCGCCACGCTGCTGGCGGACGATGTCCTGCAGTCCCCCTTGCTCCCCGGCTTCGCGGTGCAGATCGGCGACCTCTTCGCGCCCTATTGAAGCGAACGTCGGAGCCTCCTCGCGAGACGGAATGGCCCGAGTTGGACCTGCACGCGCCTCCCCCGGTGATCGCGGCATTGCTTGTCACCGCGTTCCCTGCTGATAACCATATCCGCAGCCGCGCTGTCCTGCAGCGGCGGACTGAGGATGGTCGTGGCCGCGTCGTCGAGCGGGTGACTCTGATGTCGGGCCGGACGCTGATCGTGAAGGAGCGCAACGACCGGACCAGCGACCGGGAGACGTTGCTCTATCGCCATGCGCTGCCACGCGCCGGCGATCTCGTGCCGCGATACGCGGCGAGCGCGACGATAGGCGATACCCACCTGCTGGCGCTGGAGGACGTCGGCGGGACGCACGCGGACGGCCACGAACCGGCGAGCCGCGACCGGGCGATGGCGGCGCTGGCCCGCTTCCATCGTCATTTTGCCGGCGCCACAATGCAGGAAATCCTCGGCGCCGCGGCGGTGGGAGCGTTGGGCGGTGAGGCAACTCCTAATCCAATCGAGCGATCAGAGCTACTGAGCGTCTACCAGGAAGCGCTTGCCGGCCATTCCCGACTGCTCTCGACGATGATGCGCGAGCGGGCGCTGCACTTGGCCGGACCTTTCGCCGATGCCCTCGCCGCCTCGCCGCTGGTACTCGATCCGGGGGACGTCCGCCCGGAGAACGTGCTCGTCGCCGGCCCGCGGACGGTGCTGATCGACTTCGAGAACGCGGCGGTGCGCACGCGGGCCGACGCCAACCGGCTAGAGCTCGACGCCAATCCGCGCTGGCTGGCTGGCATCGCCACCACCATCGCCCAGGCGCCGACCGGCGGCGTGCTCGTCCACTGCCACGCCGGGAAGGACCGCACCGGTATCGTGGCTGCGCTCCTGCTGGGCCTCATTGGTGTTCCGGACGAGGTGATCGCGGCGGACTACGCGCTCAGCTCCACCTGCTTGCAGCGTGAGCTCGACCGCTGGCTGGCCGAGGCAGCGCCGGACGACCCGACGAGCGGGAGCGCCAACGGCAGCTCCAGTTGGCCCGCCCGGAGGTGATGATGGATACGCTCACCTATCTCACAGCGCGCCATGGCGGTGCCGAAGCCTACTTCCGGGCCGGCGGCGTGGAGGCGGCCGATCTCGCGGCGCTGCGCGAGCGGCTTGTCGAGACTCTACCGGGCCGCGGCATCGCCCGCCCGGGCGGGTCCACGCGCCCTGAATGACACCGCGGCAGGCATTGGCGGCCAGACGAGCGGGCCATCGATGCGCGAGACCCGCCACCGAGCATGCCGACCGCCGGTCATCAAGGCGGCCGTAACGCCACCTGTGAATTGCCAGTCGTGACCAGATGGTAGCTTCGCAGCATCCCTCACTGGACCGTGGCTCGAGCAGTCAACCGATTACCCGCATGGGACGGTCCCCTAGAGGGACAGACCGAATAGGGTAGCCGTCGCTCGCAGATCCGGATCATCGCGGCCAATGGACTGTGGAGTGCCGACCGGCTGAAACGCCGCTCCTTCGAAGATCGCCCAGCAGGTGACGCGATCGTCCAGGCGGCTCGGATAGACGATCCCTTGAAAGCCGTGCTCGTACGCCCACGACGTGATGGCTTGGGTGACCGCGCGTCGCGGCTCCCGGATCGTGCCGGCATCCAGATCCGCCAAACCAAGTTGAACCAACGTCGGCGCCAGCGCAACGCGGAGCCTTTCGCGTGTGCCGAGATCGCGCAAGTCCAGCCAATGTTGACCGGGCTCCAGGCGCAACCGCTCGACCGCGAGTTGATGCTCCCATCCGGTGGGCAGCGGGACGAGCGGAACAGACGCGGAAGTGCCCGCCAGGTCCGCGAGGCGAATGAGCATTGCGAGCGCCGGCCGAAAGGCCGCCAGAGTCTCGATGAAACAGCCTCGGCGTTGCGCAGCCGCGTAGAGTACGCGGAACCGGGAACGCGGATCATCGAAGCGACCTCGGCCGACCACGGACCAGGGTGGCCACTGCACGGGATCAGGGCGTGGCCCAATCCGGTACCGTGGCCGCGCCGGGGCCGCGGCCGTGCGCACGGCCCTCAGGCGCCCATCTGCCCGTAACGGTAGGCACGAGCAGCGAAGAGGACGCTGTCCGGATCATCCGCCAGAACCAGCCCAGGGGCTTGATCTTCTAGCATCGGGTTCATGCCTATCAGCCAGCCCCGTACCACATCGGGCCCGTCAGCTTCCAACAGAGTTTGCACGACGCGATAGGCGTCGCGCAGTCGCCGTTCGGCATCAGGCTCCGGCGCCTGTTGCCCGCTGGACCATCGCTCGACCTCCCCAGCGGAGCGGACTCCTGCCATGACCGCCACTAATGGTGCGCCAACCACGTCGATTAGGTAACGAACGAGGTAGGACGGGGAGAGCTGGGCAATATCATCCTGCAACGCGGCGTGGATAACCATGGCCCCTGCCTTCCCCTGAGAATGTCGATCTGTATCGGGCGCGACACGACGCCCAGCCTACTCCTTCCATAGTGCCATATCATCGTCCAGGCTGTCGAGCACTGACCGGCGCTTTAGCCGGCGGCTTCCTTCAGCATTTCGACGTAGTCGAGGTCCGGCACCGTCCGCCCCCGGTCGCCCAGCGTCGAGAACACTTGCGCGCGGTGGTGCGCGGAGTGGGTCAGCATCTGCACCAGGCCATCGTTCGCCGTGAGGGGTACATCGATCCAGGTGATGTTCAGCGGCCACTCCAGAGAGCTGTCATTGATGCCGGCCACCCACTCCTCGTAGGCGCTCCCCAGCTCGGCCGATCGCACTCGGAACCAGGTCAGTTCGTGGGCATAGTAGGCCTCCCGCGGCTCCAGGCTGTTGAAGTCGCGCCCCTGAAGCATCAGCAGGTAGACCTCTTCCACGCCGACGAGATGCTTGAGGGTCTCCTCGATGGAGCCGATGGTGCCCCTAGCCTGCTCTGTCAGGAGGGGCTGTTCGAGGGCGGTGACGACGTCGAAGACGCGACGGTTGCCCCAGGCGTTGTAGCGGACGAGCGCGTGTAGCGTTTTCATGGCCGCATGGTAGCGCATCACTGCCGCTCGCGCCGGATGTCTACAGGTGTCGGCTCGCGGAATGGCCGTAAACCGGCGAGGCTCTACGCCCCTTGAGCAGGTCGAGGTGGCTCATCTCATTGGGCGCCCAGGTCGAAGTCGGGTCGACACGCTGCTGGTTCGGCCACATATTCGTGGACACAAACGTCGGCAGCAGCGGCTCAATCTCGTCGCGCCAAAGCCGCTCGGTCTCGCCGAAGGTCAGCGCGCCGAGCGGGTTGCCCGGCGTGCGGCTGGCGGGCTGGGCGGGCGCCTTCAGGGCGTCCAGCCCCAGCGCGTTATGCAGCCCGTGGGGCTCGCACAGGCCCAGCGGCAGGTAGCCTACCGGACAACGCGCCAGCGCCGCGTCCAGCTCGTCGGGGAACATCTCCTCCCATTGCACCTTCGGTCGCATCTGCGCTCCTTTCTGCCCAGTGTTTATGGTGACAGACCCACAGCGCCGGACGCGTCACCCTGGCTACTTGCTACGCGATGGCCGCCAGACTGGCATCGAGCGCCTTGAGCGCCGTTGCGATATCCGACTCAGTATGTACCGTGGAGAGGTACCAGCGCCCATCGGGAAGAACAAGCACACCGTGGCTGCGTAGCTCGCGCGTCAAGGCGGCGTTGCGCTCGGTATCGCACTCTGTCAGCGCGCGGTAGTCGGGAACGGCGTCCCGCGTCGTGAACAGGATCTGCAGCACCGGCCCAGCCTGGTGGACGATGGCCGGCAAGCGGTGTTGGGCCAGCAGCACTCGGGCGCCATCGGCAAGATCGCGTCCGAGCGCGCTGAGGCGCTCGTAGACGCCGGGACGGCTCAGCTCCTCCAGCGCGGCGGCCGCCGCCGCCAGGCTGATGGGATTGCCGTTGTAAGTCCCACTGTGGGCAACCACGCGTCTGGCGATGAGATCCATGATGTCCCGCCGGCCGGCGACAACGCTCAAGGGGAAGCCCGCCGCGACCGCCTTGGCGTAGATGGCCAGGTCGGGCACGACGCCGAACGCCTCCTGAGCGCCGCCGAGCGCGAGACGGAAGCCCGTAATGACCTCGTCGAAGATGAGGACGACGCCGTGTCGCGCCGTGAGCGTGCGCGCGGTCTCCAGATAGCCGGGGAGAGGAGCGATCACCCCGGAGTTGCAGAGCACCGGCTCCATTACTACGGCGGCAAGCTCCGATGCCCGTTGCTCCAGCATGCTCGCCAGTGCGCCGGCATCGTTCCAGGGCAGCACGACCACGTCGGCCAGCGCGGCGGTCGACTGGCCGCCGGCGCCGGGAACGGAACGCGGGGTATCGCGCGGCCCCAGCTCCGCCGGGGTCGGATGGTAGCTGACCAGCGCGCCGTCGCTCCAGCCGTGATAATGGCCCTCGAACTTAAGTACTTTTGGCCGGCCGGTGAAGGATCGCGCCAGGCGCAGCGCCACCTGCATGGCCTCGGTTCCGGAACTGGCGAAGGTGATCAGGTCGGCACAAGGGACCGCGGCCACGATATGCTCGGCGACCTGCGACTCCAACTCGTGCTGCGCGCCATACATGTGGCCCCGCGCAACCTGCGCCTGCACGGCAGCCACGACGGCCGGGTGGCTGTGCCCCAGGATGAGCGGCCCCCAAGCCAGCATGCAGTCGAGGTAACGCACACCATCTACGTCGACCAGGTAGGCCCCCTCGCCGTGGTCCACGAAGAGCGGCTCCGGCGTGACCGTGGCGCGGAAGGAGCTGCTGACCCCGCCGGCCAGCGAGCGCTGGGCACGTAGGTAGAGCTCGTGCGCGCGTGTAGAGGTCGTCGTCACTGTCGCCATCGGCAGTGCCCCTTCTGCGAGCCGGATCGCTCAGCCGTCGGCAAGCGAACAGCGTATGACATATCGCGACCATATCATTGCTGGACCGGGACGTCAAGAACGGAAGTCCCGTTACGACATCGCGCCGGCCCTCCGGCCGAACCCATAAGGTCAACGCGATAGGCCGGGCCAAGCGCCGGGCCTTAGTGACCGAGGCCCAGCGGGATCGTGAAGGTGTCGAATGGTTGCGCCGACGGGAGCGGCGCCTGGTGGGGGTCGACGTCCGGCGCCGTCGTCGTAGTCCAAGGTTGATGGCCTACGGCGTGCGTCATACCATGGCCCGGTTGCGGGCATCAGCCCTACCGGTACAGTATCGCGGAAGCGTATGAGAGGAGTGGCATCGGTGTATCGGGTGCTGACTCGACGAGGGATCTTACGGGTGGCCGGAGTGGCGGCCGGAGTGGCCGGCGCGACACTCCTGGCCGCCTGCGGCGGGACGGTCGGGACGTCGACGGCGTCCAGTGCCGCCGCGCCGACGACTGGCGCTGCGCCCAGCAGTGCCGCATCCAGCTTGGCGTCGACCAGCGCGGCGGGGGCCAGCGCCGCCGCAACGAGCGCCACGTTATCCAGCGCGCTTTCCGTGAGCAGCTCCTCGTCGCCGGCAGCGTCGACCCGCGCCGCTCCGGCCAGCAGCGCGTCGAGCGCCGCTGGTCAGAAGGGGGCGACGCTCACCTATATGTCGCCCGATACCCAGGGCCGCCACGAGGTGGAGCAAGCGATCTACAACGACTTTACGAAAGCGCAGCCCGGCGTCGCGGTCGAGATCGTCTCCGGCGGCACGAGCTGGACGACGCTCACCGACAAGCTCACCGCCATGGTGGCGGGCGGCACGCCGCCCGACTTCTACCAGAACGCCACCGGCAACTGGCTCAGCATCCAATCGGTGCTGGTCGAGCTGTCCGGCCGGCTGGCCCAGGCGAAGCTCGATCCCCAGAAGATCTTCGCTCCCCAGGCCATTCAGATCTTCACCGATCGCGCGGGGAAGGTCTGGGCGCTGCCTCTGGTCGGCATCTCCCAGGACGCCCTCGCCTACAACCAGGACCTCTTCGACTCCGCAGGCTTGCCTCACCCTCCGGTCGAGCCGAGTGATCAGAGTTGGACTATGGAGCTGTTCCTAGAATATGCCCAGCGGCTCACCAAGCCCGACCAGTCGCAGTTCGGTTTTGGCGGTACCGTGGGCGGCGCCGACACCGGCGGCGACGAGCGGCCAACCTACTTCGGGCAGGGGCCCTGGGACGACCAGGCGCAGAAGGCGCTGATGGACCAACCGCTGGCCGCGCAGGGGCTGCAATTCTTCAAGGATCTGCGCGACCGCTACAAGGTCGCTCCAACAGCGGAGCAAATCAAGAGCATCGGCGCCCACGGCGACGTGTTCACCAGCGGTCGCATTGGGATGCAGGTGATCTATGGCTATGTGCTCAAGCAGAGCTTCAAGTGGGGGCTGGCGGCGCTGCCCCATAGCAGCCCCCAGAACGTCTCCGGCCGGCAATTCGCCCAGCCCCTGTACACCGTGCAAACGCCGCGGACCGATCTGACCTGGCAACTGATGCAGTGGCTGCTCGTGCCGGCGAACGCGGCGCGGTTCCCGCCCAGCGGCAACTACGCCGTCTCGCCGGTGGTCGGCGCTTCCGATCTGGCGATGCAGACCTACCAGCACCAGGTCGGCGTCGACCCGCAGGCGTTCCTGCTCATGTCCCAGCACTCGCACGTCTCGTCCTGGGGCATGCCGAAGTATCCGGGCTGGAACAAGGTGAGCGACTGGCTGACCCAGAACTTCCCAGCGTTCGACCAGGGGAAGCAGACCGCTGCCGACTACGGCAAGGCCGCCAGCGCCTACATCGACGCGAATCTCTTGCAGGCGACCTGACGCGGCTATGGCTGGCCGTCCCCTATGCGCTGCTCGCTCGCCGCTGGCGGTCCAGGAAGACGTGCAGGGCCAGCGACACCAGCAGGAGGCCGCCGGAGCCGCCGGCGAAGACCCAGGCGAGCGGGTTGGCGTGGTCGAAGTCGCCCCAGGCGCGGCCGACGCCGAGCAGGATGAACGCCAGGGAAATGGCCTGGCTCTGCAGCGGGATGCGCGCCGCGCTCCAGCGGGGGTCGGCCGCCATGCCCAGGCCGAGGACCCCGGGGAGCGCGAACAGGCCGCCCAGCACGCGGGCGGTGAGGGGCGTCAGCTTCCACGGCCAGACGCCGAGCATGAGCTGGGGTTGGAAGAATAACAGCAGCGCCACCGCGACGTTGATCGCCCCTACCACTCCGAGGCCCCAGCGCGCCGGCACGGGCAGGATGGCGTCGCGCCGGTCCGGCAGGCCGGGGTCGGTGGTCCGGTTGCGCAGCCAGGCGCCCAGCACCAGGAAGGGCGTCACGAAGTACAGCGTCGCCCAAGCGAAGAAGGCGACGTGGCCGTGGTTGAAGCGGTCCCAGTGCAGGACCGTGGCCAGCCCCATCAGCGAGGCGAACGAGGCAACCGGGAGGAAGCCGAGCGTGATCCAATGCCAGCGCGGCGCCGTGGCCACGCGCGTGAAGAAGTAGGCCCCGCCGACGTAGGCCGCGCCAAGCATCAGGGGCGTCATCGTCGGGCTGATCGTCCAGGCGAACAGCTCCTTGGTTTGGGTGGGGAAGAGGTAGAGGACGCCCCATGCCACCAGCAGAAAGGGCACGATGATCGCCGCCAGCAGACGCGTTTCGGGCAGGATGCGGTCGTCACGGGCGCCGCCGCGGACGCCCGCCGTCGGGTACGCCGGCACGTCCATGCTCGGCCTCCTCCGCGGGTGGTAGCCACCGCGCCGATGACGACCGTCCCGTCCCGATGTCCGGGTGACGCGCCACCAGGCCGGCAGTAGTATAGTGGGCTGGCCGTTCGGCTGCAACCATGTCGCTTCGTTCGTCGACCTCTCACGGTCGGCACGAGTAAATAGCATTGGCGGTAGGTGAGCTCGGCACACATCACACACAATGAGCGCAAATTGGACTAGAATCTGAGCATCGCTCCGGCCCATACTGCGCATGTGTACCGTCGCTGCGCCGGCGCGGGCAACCCGAAACCGTGACCCACGCCGGCGACAATCGGAGGGTTCCCCGAGATGGCGCTGCGTGAGCTCGCTCCCACCGACCTGCCCGACCTGGCGCGCATCCGCGCCTACTATGACGAGACGTGGTCGGAGTACCGATGGGTATGGCTCAACCAGCAGAACTGCGCCATCCATTTCGGCTACTGGGACCGACACACCCGCGGCCACGCCCAGGCGCTGCTCACCATGAACCGCGTGCTAGCCGATCAGCTCGGGGTGCGGCCGGGGCAACGCATCCTGGACGCCGGCTGCGGCGTAGGCGGGAGCGCCCTCTGGCTGGCCAAGACCTACGACGTCGAGGTCGTCGGCATCACGCCGGTCGCCAGCCAGATCGCGCGGGCGCAGCAGTTCGCCCGCGCCCACGGTGTCGCGCACCGCGTGACCTTCGAGCAGCAGGACTACACCGCGACCACCTTCCCCGGGGCAAGCTTCGACGTGGTCTGGGCCATCGAGAGCGTCTGCCACGCCCCCGTGAAGCGCCGCTTCCTGCGGGAGGCGCGGCGGCTGCTTCGCCCCGGCGGCCGGCTGGGTATGGTGGAGTATACGCGCACCGGGCGCCCGCTCGCCGAGGCCGAGGAGGTCCTGCTGCGTCGTTGGCTGTCCGGCTGGGCCATCCCCGACCTGGCGACCGCCGCCGAGCTGGCGCGGTGGGCCGAGGAGGAAGGGTTCGACGGTGTGAGCCTGCTCGACATCACGGCCAACGTGCGGCCCTCGTTGCGCCGACTCTACCGTCTCGCGACACTCGCCTGGCCGGTCGCATCGGCCGCCCACGCCCTCGGCCTGCGCTCGGACACGCGCGACGGCAACACCCGCGGCGCGCGAAATCAGTACCTCGCGCTGCAACGCGGCCTCTGGCGCGAGCACCTGCTCACTGCGTCGGCGAGCCGAAACGATCCGGATTCGCCCTAGCGGCGCGCGAATTCGCCGGAGCGCCTGACGGTGGTTTGGGCAGCCTGGCACGGGAGCGGAGCCGATCGGCCAGCTCCTGACAGAGGGCTAGGTAGGTCCTGGAGGTCTGGCGCCTGACCTACCGACATCGGCGCTCAACCGCGAGTTCGCTAATAGGCCCTTCATGCCGATTATGTGTTAGGCTCCCCCGACGATAAAACAGAGGAGGGACGATGAAGCTTCCACTGGTCGTGTCACCGGCCGAGTGGCAGGTGGCCCACGAAAACCTGCTCGTCAAGGAAAAGGAAGCCACCCGGGCGCGAGACGCGCTGGCCGCCGAGCGCCGCCGGCTGCCGATAGCCCGGATTGACAAGGACTATATCTTCGAGGGACCGGACGGCAAGGTGAGCCTGCTCGATCTGTTCGACGGGCGCCGCCAGTTGATCGTCTACCACTTCATGTTCGCCCCCGGCGTCGAGGGCTGGCCGTCGGCGGGCTGCCCCGGTTGTTCGTTTTTCGTCGACAACATCGGCCACCTCGCCCATCTCCACACCCGCGATACTTCCTTTGTCCTGGTATCCCAGGCGCCGCTGGCGCAGATCGAGCCGTACAAGGAGCGCATGGGTTGGACGGCGCCGTGGTACTCCTCATTCGGCAGCGACTTCAACGTCGACTTCGGTGTCACGACCGACGATGGCGAGACGTTCGGCTTGAGCGTCTTCCTCCGCGACGGCGACCGCGTCTATCGCAGCTACTTCACGTCCGGACGCGGCGTCGAAGCGCTCGGCAGCACCTGGACCTTCCTCGACCTGACTCCACTCGGCCGGCAGGAGTCGTGGGAGGACTCGCCCGACGGGTACCCACAGACGCCGCCCTACGCGTGGTGGCGCCGCCACGACGAGTACGAGGACGCCAAATGATCGCTCACAGCTCCGGCGTGCCGGCGCGCCGGGGGCGGTTCTGGCTCCCAAGGAGGATGCGATGACGAACGAGACAGACCTCAGGCTCCCGATGCGCAGGCAGACGCTGAGTCGCAGCGCCGAAGGCTGGCGCTGCTGGCAGACGGAGTCGACCACCGTCCAGTGGCCGGCGCAGACCACGGCGCTTGTCCTCTGCGACGTCTGGGATCGCCACACATGCCCCGCGGCCGAGCGGCGACTCGAGCTGCTCCTGCCTCGCATGCAGGCGGTGGTGACGGCGCTGCGCGCTCGCGGGACGCTCGTTGTCCACGCCCCCTCCGACACCATGGCCTTCTACGCGGGATCGCCGGCCCGCCAGCGCGTCCTCACCTCGCCTGCCGTAGATCCGCCACCAGCGCGAGAGCACGACGACCCACCCCTGCCCATCGACGCCACGAACGGCGGGTGCGATGCGGACAACCAGCGGCCTGGACCTCCCTGGCCGTGGACGCGCGAGCATCCGGCTATTGTCATCGACGAGGCGGCGGACGCCGTCTCCGACAACGGTCGCGAGCTCTATGCCCTGTACCGCCAGCGCGGGATCGAGCAGGTGCTGATCATGGGCGTCCACACCAACATGTGCGTGCTCAATCGCAGCTTCGCCATCAAGCAGCTCGTGCGCTGGGGCCTCGACGTCGCCCTCATCCGCGACCTGACCGACACCATGTATGACCCCGCCTGTCCGCCCTACGTGAGCCATGAGGAGGGGACGCGGCTCGTGGTCGAGTACATCGAGAAATTCTGGTGCCCGACGGTGACCAGCGGGGACGTGGTCGAGGAAGGAGGGCCCGGGCTGCGCTGAGCGTCGCGCGCCTCCGCAGCGATGCCCAAGTGGGAGGGATGGGATGGGCGATGACGCCACGGAGCGGATCGTTTCCGCCGAGACCGACGGTGGCATCCAGTCATCAGGACTGATGGCTCTGCTTGGGCCCGTCCAATGGTAGCCGCCTGGCGCGCCTTGGGGATGGGCAGCGTACCGAACCGGCATTAGTTTCCCGGATACAGGCGGGCCGTGCATGTCGTCGTGGCGCTTCCCTGCGCGCATGCGCGAAGCCGGCGGGCGCGTTTGCGCGCGGTCCCTATAAATTCTTGTAATACCGGACCAAAGGTAAGGCGGTATACCCGGCCTTCTCATAGGATCTCCTGGCCGGCGCATGGCCCGGATCTCCACCCGTAGCCACTACGGCCAATAACATCCCGTGCTCCTTCAGCTTCTTAAGCGCAAAGTTGTTCAAATTGGCGCCTATGCCACGATTTTGATAGTCGGGATGCACGGCGAGCAATTCAACCTCTCCGGTTTTAGCCTCGTTATCGAACGTATACGCTATATATCCGGCAACTATTCCATCGACTTCTGCGACCAAGATTGTGGTCTTCCCACCATCGTTACACGCACTCTCGACCACCTCTCTTTGCTGTCTTCGCCAATCCGGATATACGATCGCATAAATCTCGGGACCCAACACCCGCTCGAAAGAGCCAAAGACCGGGCCCCATGCTAGCAATGACAATCGAACCAAGTCTTCTATATCGCCATTAACAACAGGCCGAATCTGTAAATTCAAAGCAATCTCTTTATCGAGTAGTCGCGATTGGCAGCTAGATCGCAATAGCCCGCGGAGTAGCTGATGCTGGCCGGCGTGGTTCCATCGATCGGTCCGAATGCCATGACGTCGCCCACAAGCGGGCGGTGGACGCCGGTGGCTCGGTCGTGCCGAGCCGCTCCCCACATGCCGTGATAGACACCGACCGGCGGTGTGATGTCACCGCGAGCGTGGCCAAAGGACAGCCGTGGTGTTGGCGTGACAACCGTTGTCGTACTCACGCGTGTACCCTTCTCAGGCGGTGATTTACCGGCAGTTGACCAAAAAGGATCGCGTTGCGACGCGGTGCATACTGTCGGTTCATGCGGGCGGGTCGCCGAAGTCTGGTATCGCCAGCAGCTCCCCACCCCGTACGGCTGACTCGTGGGCGACGATGCCCGGCAGGGCATAGCGGGCGGCCAGCCAGACGTTGTTGGGTGGGTGGGTGCGGTTGACACAGGCCTGCACGAAGTCGTCCACCAGGAACTGGTGCGAGCCGCCGTGACCGGTGTGCAAGGTGGCGAACGCCTTGGGCAGGCGCGTCACGTCGTGCATCTTGGACACGCCGTGGAAGGTTGCGCCGTCGACTGCCACCTCGCCGACGCCGAGCAGGTCGTCGAGGTCGATGGTCTGCCGGCGGTCCTTGGTCAGCCAGCGCCGTCCCGCCGCGCTCGCCTCGTAGGTGGCCTCGGTCCCGGCGAGCTGGGCGAGCCGCTCCACCTCGGGGTGGCCGACGCGGCGGAACTCGTTGATGCGGCAGGCGCTGCCGTCCGACATCTTGAACAGCGCCGACTCATTGCTGAAGGTGTTGTCCCAGCGATTCACACCCACCTGGAAGAGCCCGTCCTCGTGCCGGTCCACCACCCCTTGACAGGACACGTGGGTCATGTGCGCGTGGGTGACCGAGACGATCTGGCTGGTGGAGTGGGTCGGGTAGTGCATGGGAGGCTTCCCGGCGAATTCTTTCCAGCGCTCGCCGCCACGCCGCTGCGAGACCTCGTAGAGGCCGTGGGAGAAGTCGTGGTAGTACTCGGCTTCGGCGTAGACGATCTGCCCGAAGTCGCCCTTGGCGAAGCGCTGGCGGCAGTAGATGTCCTCGGAGCGATAGTAGCTGGTCTCGCCCAGCATGTAGATCGGGCCGGTCTCCTCTACCGTGCGCACCAGCGCAGCGATCTCCTCCACGGTGATGCCGGTGGGCACGGCGGAATAGACATGCTTGCCCGCGCGCAGCGCCTGCACGGCTTGCGGGCCATGCATCCAGTTCTGGGTGATGAGCACGACGGCGTCGACGTCGCTCCCGCACACGGCGTCCAGCGACGGGTAGGTCTTGGGGATGTCGTACTCCCGCGACGCCTGCTCCAGCTTGGCCGCGTCGAGGTCGCAGAGCGCGATTTCATCCACCAGCGGGTGAACCTTGTAGGACGGGATGAAGCTGCGCGCAAACGACCCAGTGCCAACGATGGCCAGCTTGAGTCCCATGTGTTCCTTGCTCCTTTGCTCCCGAATGCTACCTGGTGGTGCGTCGTACGAATTCGGTAACGATCTCGCGTACTGGCCCCTGGCGAATATGTTCGCCGGGTGTCCCATCGCCACCGGAAGCCCCCGAACTTGGTGGATACCCCACTCAGCCTTGCGCCATCTGCTTGCGCGCTTCCTCTTCTTTGCCGCTGTAGACCTGCTGCATCTCGGCCAGTGCCGTCTGGATCGACATCGTCCCCGCGATGACCTGGTTCATCTGCATGCTGAACCCCGGCTCGACGGCCATGTCCATCGTCAGAGTATGGGCGATGACCTGGTCGGGCAGGTTCGCACGCACCGGGCCGAACTTCGTGCCCTTGAAGGCCGGACTCGTGTAGACACCCTGGATCAAGATGGCGCCGCTGTACACGTCGGCTTTGGCTATGGCCTCTTCCGACGAGACGATGTGTCGAAGGAATTCGGCGCCCATCTTCGTCTTCTCATCGCCCGGCTTAAGCAAGGCCGACAGGGCCCAGCCCGAAATCGCCGTCTGGAAGTAGTGCGGCGACTTGCCCGGCACGAAGCTCGGCATGGGCATATCGGCGAGCTCGAGGTGCGGGAAGCTCGAGGCGTCTCCGGACAGCTCGTAGAAGCCTGCGCCCATCTCCATGGCGGCGCGCGACTCACCAAGTGGGTTCTTCACACCTGTCGGAGCCTTGGTCCAGGACGTGCCTTGCTTGTAGACGTCCACGACCTTCTGCATGGCCTGCTCGGCCGCGTTCGTCTGCCAGGTCCACTGGTGGTTCTGCTCATTGTAGAAGGTGTCGCCCTGATCCAATATCCAATTGCGTACGGGATCGGACGTGTCGGAAAACCAGATGCCCTCGTTGGTGATGGCGCCGCCCTGGGAGACGGTGAGCTTGGCGCCGGCACTGATGATATCGTCGATCGTCGTCAGGCTCTCTGGATCGATACCCGCTTTCGTGAGCAACGCCGGGTTGTACAGGAGCGCATCACCGTTGAGTCCGGTAGACGTCGGTAAGAGATACACCTCCTTGCGCGTCGAAGGCACGGAATTGAGCAATGATGGGAAAAAGATCTTCTGCAGCTCATCCCGCGAGAAGAGCTCCGGCGTCAGTGCCAGAAGAACCGAGGAAGCGTCGACCGCGCGCCAGAAGTCGCTGTAGCTGCCCACGACTTCCGGCCCGGTTCCGGCAGCCATTTCGACCTTCACCTTGGTTGCCATGTCGCCGTAGTCGACGGGCACGATCGTCACCGTCACTTGCGGTTGTTTTGCCTTGAAGGTCGTCACCGCATGCTTGAGCGCGTCGATCGTCGGTTGGAAGTTCTGGGCGAGCACTGAGATGTTGACCGCCTGGCCGCCGGCCTTGGGCGCCTGGGTGCTTGCGGCAATAGCGCTGGCCGCTGAAGTTGGGCTGGCCGCTGCCGTCGATGTGGACTTCTGCTCCACCGAGGCCGTGGACGCAATGCTGATCGCCGATGCGCTTGACGACGCGGCGGTCGGTGCTGCCGTGTCCGACACTCCTGTGCTGCCGCAGGCCGCAAGGAGCGCGCTGCTCCCGGCGCTCGCGCCCAAGACGACGATCGCGCGCAGGACACTCCGCCTTGATATTTCTGCCACCGAGGTCACTCTGCTACCTCCCTTTTCACACGCGGCGATCATACAATATTGCATATAATGTCTACACCATCATCGACTCCCATACCGTCGTAAGCCTCTCCGACGGGAAGGTCTGTGACGGCCTAGGCCGCTTACGTTCGACCTCGCCAGTACGTCGGCAGGAGATTACCCTTGCCCGTTTGCCGCGAGATTGCCATCATGATCGTTGTTGAAGGATGCCGTCGGAGGGCGGGGTCCATCCGGATCTGTGGAGCAACGACGACGACCTATCCTGGACTGGGAGCACACGATGAGACTGAGCGCGCTGTTTCGCCGGCGCAATCCGGAC
>CALBSQ010000052.1 GCA_937967325.1 uncultured Chloroflexota bacterium | reverse complement strand
GAGATTTCTGCCTGTCTCGTGGGCTCGGAGATGTGTATAAGAGACAGGGATGCTGACTTCCCCCACCCCCTCGACATTGCCGCCCCGCCCTTCCAGGGCCACGCAGTTGGGCAGTTGCCGGTACAACAGGAGCTCGCCCACTTCCTCGATGGTGACGACGCGCTCATCCTCCGGCGGGATGGCCGCGCCGAGGCAGTTGAGGACCGTCGTCTTGCCGGAGCCCGTTGGCCCCGCCACCAGGAAGTTCGCCCCGGCGCGCACGCAGCGCTCGCAGAACGTGGCCACCTCCTCGGTGAGGCTGGCGAGCGCGACCAGCTGGGCGATCGTGTGGGCGCGCATCACGAATTTGCGGATCGTGACGCACGTGCCGGAGCCGGAGACCGGCGCGATCACGGCGTTGAGCCGGCTTCCATCGGGCAGGCGTACGTCGACCATGGGCGAGCTGGCGTCGAGCCGTCGGCCCACCGGGCCGAGCACGCGCTTCACCAGCCCGAGCAACTCCTCGTCGCTGTCGAAGACGAGCTCCGGGACGAGCAGGGTGCGGCCGTCCACCACGATGAACGCTCGCGCCGGACCGTTCACCATCACCTCCTCGACACGCTCGTCATCCAGGTACGGCTGGAGCGGGCCCATGCCCAGCACGCCGTCGACCAGGCGCTGTTCCACCGCCGCCGGATCGGCGAGCGGCGGGGTGTTTTGCATCGCCGCCCGGCGCTGCCAGCCGGCGATAGCGTCCCGGATGAGGGCGCGGACGCGGGCGGTTTCCTCTGGTCCGGGCCCGACGGGCTGGCCTTCCTCCCGCAGACGCCTGACCGCGCTGTGGATCTCCTCGCGCAGCGTTCGCTCGGCTCGCCGGTCCGTGGGGTGCTGGGGTCGGCCACGGGCGGCCGAACGCCCATCATCCGGATATGACTGGGGCGCCATCGGCCACCTCCGTTCCCAACCGCCCTGGCGGTCGCCGCCAGGGCAGCCGCCAGCGCCTCGCCGCGCTATCCGTTGCCCGTGGTAGGACGATCTGGCCTCCATGCACCCGATCGGCCAGGTCGAGGAGCGCCTCGGCCGCCCGGCTGCGTGACTGGAACAGCAGCGGGCGTTGCGCCGCGATGGCGAGCTGCGCCTGTCGATGGTCCTCCGGGATGAGGGCGGCCACCGGCAGGCCTGTCGCCCAGCTGATGCTCTGCCTGGTCTGATGGACCCGACGATCATGCCGATTGACGACCAGGGCGAGCCGCTCCTCTGCCAGTTCCAGCTCGCGTCGCCAGCGCTCGGCGGCGGTGCGTGCCTGCCACAGGCTGACCGCGTCGCCACGCGCGACCAGCAGCACCTCGTCGGCGCACGCCAGGCCAATGCGCCCCGCCGGGTGGTTGACGCCGAGATGGCCGCCACCGAGGTCCAGGATTATGTAACGTGCTCGCTGCCGCAGAGCCGCCAAGGCGTCCTCGAGCAGCCGCGGGGTGATCGACGGCGCCAGCTCCGGCTTGGCCACGCCGAGGAGCAGGCGCGCCCGTGGAATCCGGGGGTCCAGTTGCTGCAGCTCAGCATCCAAGGCCCGCGACCAGCCCTCCGTGTCGCTGGGCACCTCCCGGGTGAGCACGACCAGGCTGCGCAGCACATCCGCCGCCAGGTAGGCGGCGATGCACGGGTGGGAGAAGTCGCCGTCCAACAGGACGGTCTCGGCCACAGCCCCGAGCGCGGCGGCCAGGTTGATGCTCAGCGTGGTGCAGCCGACGCCGCCATCCGCCGCTGCTACGGCGATCAGCTTCGCCTCTTTGTCGGCGTCCTGTGCTGTTCCTGGCTGGCCCGATGGTCGATGATCCACGCCACCATGGCGGCCGCTCGCGTCGAAACGTGCTGACGGGGCGCGACGAGCTCCGGCCAGTGCATGCGCCACGATCTCGGTCGGGGGGGTGTTGAGCGGTAATGAGGTCGCGCCCAGCGCTTCCCATTCCGCCCGCCGCGATTCCGGGGCGAGAACGAAGACGGCCAGGCCAGCGTGCGCGAGGTCCGCCACGATGTCCGGCGTCAGCCGGTTGAGCGTCTCCTCCACGATCACGCCAGACGTGGGGGCGTCGGCCACAGCCACGGGTAGCGCATCGCCGACGAGACAGCGCTCCACCTGCACGCCCATATCCTGGAGCGCCTGCACCAGCAGGCCTTCCAGCCACGTGCCGGCGAGCCCGACTACCAGCCGAGGACCGGGCTCGAACGGATCCGACGTCATCGAGCTGCCCCCGCCGTCTGGCTGCCGTCGCCTGTGCTCCCCTGGACCACGCTGCCATTCGCCGCGACGCGCGCCACGTCCAGGTCCCCGTTCCACTTGGCCTGGGCGACCGCCACCGCCTGAGCACTCGTGAGCACCAGCGTGACGGCGTTGACGGAGCCGTGTCCAGCCGTAGCGTCCGCTCCACCAGCGTTGATCGAGGCTGTGCCGGGATCGTAGCCCACGCCGCGCACGATCGCTCGGTCGATCAGCACATTCGTCTTCGACTGCGGCGTACCCTTCCCCTGGGTCCAGAGGACGGCAACGGTGTCGCCGACGCGGATTTGTCCATCGAGGGCGGTCTGCGGCGTGACGGGTATGGTGAGCTCCATCTCGTCCGGCCCGAGCGGCGGTTGGATGGCGAGCCCGGCCCTGGTCAGCAGGCTGTGCGCCGGTATCGCCTCGCTCACGGCGCGGCCAACCGTCGCCGCACGGCCGGCGGCCGGGACCAGACCGGCCAGGACATCGTCATCGACGCGGACGGAGACGGCGATGAGGTCGGTCGGTGCGAGGATAGCGCCAGCCGGCAGGGCGCGCGTCACCTCCAGCACGCCGTGGCCCGCCGTGGCCCCATTCCAGGCCGCGAGGGAACCACTGAGCGTGGCGGCGACGATGAAGAGGCCGGCCAGCACCCGCCTATCCAGGTGGCGGGGCCGGTGCAGGGCGCGGCTGGGGCTGAGCGACAACGTAGCCAAGGCAGGAGACTCCTTTCTCGTCGGCAACTAGTTGCAGGCTCCTAGCGGCGACCGGCACCGGATCGTAACGCACGCGTGGCCACCCAGACTGCCAAGTCAGCGCGCACGTCCGTCCGATCCTTACTTGGCCTTACCTGGGCCTTGCGGGCCGCCGGTGCAGCCAGTCGACAACCGAGCACGGCAAGCTCTGGCGAGCCGAGCATGGCTCTGACGAGGCAGGGTACGTATGGTGCTCGCCATCGTCATATCTCCGGAGGACTCCCAGTGTCTCTGCCCCATACCACAGCGGTTGATGAAGGTCAGCGTCATACTACACTGCTGTGGTATTGTCGTCAACTGTCATGCGACCTGTTCAGTCCAGCAGGCTGCACACAGGTTGAGCGACTCGGTATACTCTCTGCGTCCGGTCCTCGTGGCCGGACCACGGCAGCATTGGGGCAGGAGCGAGTGGGAGGATGGCCGAAGCCGAGGCGACGCGAGCCCGGACCCTGGCGGATAAGCTCGATCACCTCTTCCACACGGTCCATCCCCGCAATCGAGGGGAGTACAGCTTGGAGGAGGTCGCCCAGGGCATCCGCCAGCGCAGTGGGCCCACCATCTCCGCCAACTACCTCTGGCTGCTCCGGAAGGGCCTGCGCGACAATCCGACGAAGAAGCACATGGAAGCGCTCTCCGACTGGTTCGGCGTCTCGCCGGCCTACTTCTTCGACGACGAGGTCGCGGCGCGGGTCGACGCACAACTCGACCTGCTGGCCGCGCTGCGGGATGCCGAGGTCCGCCAGCTCGCGCTGCGGGCGTCCGCACTGTCGCCGGAGAGCCTGCGGGCGATCGCCGACATGGTCGAGCGTGCCCGCCAGATCGAGCGGGTGCCGGCAGTGGAGAGGGAGCGAGCCCGACGCGGCCGGGCGCCGGGCCGGGCCCCAGAGGGCAATTAGGATGATGAATCTCGACGGACTCCGTCGACGCTGCGAGGCGCGACTGAAAGATCTCGAGTTGCCTGTCCCGTTCGATACGCAGGCGTTCTGCGACACGCTCGCTCGCCAGCGCGGGCGCCCGATCGTGCTGCAGCCTGCCGCCTGCGGGACAGGGTATTACGGCCTGTGGGTAGCGACACGGGATACCGATGTCGTCTACTACGAGCGGGACACCAGCGCGCTGCACCAGAAGCACATCATCTTGCACGAAATCTGCCATCTGCTTTGCGGTCATCAATCAACGAACGTCACGGATCCGGCGGCCCAGCAGCTGCTCTTCCCTGACCTGCAAACAGCGGCCATGCGGCACACGCTCCAGCGCGCCGGTTATTCCACTGATGAGGAACGCGAGGCCGAGCTGCTCGCCTCGCTCATCCTGGACCGGGCAGAGCGTGCTGCCGCCGTAGTGCCGGACTCTGCCGAGTCGACAATTGAACGGTTGGGGTCGGTCCTGGAAGAGGGGCCGCAACCAAGGCAATGAGCTCGCAGCTGGCATTCGATGCTGTCACCATCCTCGCGTGGACGGCAACGGGATACAAGCTGCCGGCGCTGCTGAGGCAACGGCGCGATCCCGCCACACGTTCCTACTGGCTGGCCCTCTTCCTCATGGCCCTGGCGCTCACCGACTTGGTACCGCAGCCCTATCTGGCCATTGATCGCCTGGTTGATAGGCCAAATCTGGCGCGCCTCCTGGGGGACGGGCTGGGCCTCGCGGCGGCGTGGGCGACCCAGGCCCTGCTCTACCATGTGAACTACCCGCCCGACCAGGCACGGCAATACACCCGCCGTACCGGCTGGGCACTGGCGGCCGCACTGCTGCTGATGACGTGCTTCTTCGCGCTGGCGCCGGTCGATGAGGAGGCCCTCGACTTCACCGGTCGCTACCAGTCTGCGCCCTTCGTAGCCGAATACCGCCTCGTCTTCCTATTCGCACTCGCCCTGGCGATCGCCAACTTCGCGCGACTGTCCTGGCGCTATGCGCAGCGCACCAATCGTCCGGCCTTGAGCCTCGGGCTTCGGGTGGTCGCGGTTGCTGGGGCTATCGGGCTCGGCTACGTGGCCAATGAAATGCTTCGCATCGGCACCGCCCGTCTCGGAATTGCCGACCCAATCCCGAACCCCGGCAGCGTCTCGCAGGCGCTGATCGCCACGTTTGTCGGCGTGGGGCTGGTCGGGACCACCATGCCGGCCTGGGGCCCTCGCGCCGGCATCCCGGCCCTGGCCGATTGGCTGGGCCGCTACCGCTCCCTCCGCCGCCTGTATCCACTCTGGCTGGCGCTGTACCGAGCGCATCCGGAGATTGCCCTGCTACCACCCCGGTCCCCGGTGGCGGACGCGCTGAACCTGCGCGACGTGCGTTTCCGCCTCTATCGTCGCGTGGTCGAGATCCGCGACGGCATCGTCGTCCTCCGCCCGGCGATGGACCCGCAGATTGCCCGGTACGCGCGTCAGTTGTGCTCCCTGGGGGCCGTCGCGGAGACGGAGGCCGAGGCTGTGATCAGCGCCGCGGCGATCGCCGCCGCACTGCGGGCACAGGCGCTGGGCAGCGTGCCGGCGAGGGCATCGGTAGCAGAGAACCCGATCGGGGGCACCGATTTGCCCAGCGAAGTGACGGCGCTTGAGCGGGTCGCTCACTGTTTTCGCCGCTCGCCGATCGTGCCCGAGGTACTCGCGCGACTTGAGGCCAACGCCATCCCGTCCACGCCGGTGGGTCGGACGTCAAGATGAGGTTGGCGCTGCTGCAAACGGTAGGACAACGACTCGACGAGGACCCCGGACGGCCACATCACCGTCGCCTTGCTCGGCTGGTCACCGAACTGCTGGCTCCTGCGCCTACCGCCACCGTCCTCATCCTCGCTGTTGCCCTGCACAGCGCCGCCTCGCCGGCCGCGGCACTCCGCTGGGCGGTGCTGGCCATCCTCTTCGGCTGCATCCTCCCCTCCCTCTACATCATCCGGGGCGTCCGCCGGCGCCAGCTTTCCGACCACCACGTACGGGTGCGCGAGCAGCGCGCGCTGCCCATCCTCGTGGGGCTCGCCTCGGTGCTGGTGGGGCTCGCGCTCGTTGTCATGCTCGGCGCGCCGCGCGACCTGATCGCCGTCGTCGTTGCCATGGCCGCCGGGCTGGTGGTCTCGTTGTTGATCACCCTGGTCTGGAAGCTGTCGGTGCATACCGGCACCGTGGCCGGCACCGTCATCATCCTTGCCCTGGTGTTCGGTCCCGCGCTGCTCGTGCTCGAAGTGTTCTCCTTTCTAGTTGGCTGGGCACGTGTGGAGCTGGGAGATCACACCCCGGCCCAGGCCATCGCCGGAGGCATCATCGGAGCGCTGGTGGCTGCCCTGACATTCTCCCTGCTGCGCTGAGGAAAGGGTGGCGGATGTGCTCGATGCGAACCTCGTGCCCTACCTCCTGCCCGCTGTCGCGCAGGGCTCGCCGCACCGCTTCGATCCAGCGCGCCAAACGCCGCGCAAGGGGTATCGGTGCGGCAGGCTATCGCCAGATAGTGACGATTCCGGCTTAGGTTGGTCAGGTAGAGCCACGGCAGAGCGGGCGCAAAGCCAGGCATGCAGTCCGCGTTCCTTTGCCGTGGTCGCTCGCCACGTGCGCCGGGTACATTGGGAACTTGTGACCGTAGCGCGTGTGAACGTCAGGCCGCTTTCCCGCTTGTCTTCGAGCCTCGTTCCTACCTGACCGGCTTTCCTCGCGACTTGACGTTCCCGCGGCTGGCGCGGATAGCGCCGAGCGACTCCACGAGGATGGCCAGGTCGAAGCGGAGCGATTGGCGCGCGACGCACTCCAACTCCAACTGCTCCCGGTCGCCGATAGAGCGACGGTTGTAGGTCCGACCGAGGCGGAGGATGGCGTAGCTCGCCACGCCAGGCTTGACGGCCAGGATGCGTCGCCAGTTTTGGTCGGCCAGGTCCACTTTCCAGGGATCCATGGGTCGCGGCCCGATGACGCCCAGGTTGCCGCGAAGCACGTTGAAGTGCATCGGCAGGCCGTCGATGGAGTAGTCCCGGATAAAGCGGCCGACGAGGGTCTGGCGGTTCCTGGGGCTGGCGCCGGCAGAGGCTTGCTCAGGCAGCATCATCGTACAGAAGGTCAGCAGCGCGAAGGTCTCCCCCTCTTTTCCGATGCGCGGCGAGCGCCAGAACACCGGCGCGCGGCCCTCCAGCCGTTGCGCTACGATGGTCGTGTCGACGATCGGCGCGAAGAGGAGAAGGAGCGCGGTCGCCACGACGTTGTCGAAGGTCCGCGTAGTCATCCGCCACGTGTCCTCCGCCCACACCTTTACGACGAGCGGGTGACCACCGTGTAACGTGCCTGGAGCCTGCTGCCGAGGGAGCGGCGCCTTGAACGACATCCTGGGCCGGAGGCGGGTCACACTGGGCGGAGGCAACGAATCCGCTCCTGTTGTCCGGCCTGGAAACCGGCGTTCGTCACCGGGCGGGGCCGTCTCAGCCAGCCGCCGCCACGGTGCTGCGTCGTCCGCGCCCCCTGGGCCGGTCCCCGTCCGGCGAATGAAGGCGCCCTCAGCCCGGCCTGTGCTGGTTGTGACGCCAGAGCACCCAGGCCGAACTACCCCGGGGGCTGTCACCGCGCTGGCCCCGACCAAGAACGCCGCCGAACGGGCGGTGCGGCCAGGCACCCTTTGGCGCGAGCAAAGCCGCTGCACCCAGACCGGCATCGGCAATCAGTTCGTCGCTCGTCCCCTATCGCTCTACCGCCAGCAGCACTCGCCGCCTGGCGGCTCGGTGAACACGTACGTAACACGTTGGCCTTCGGCATCGCACAACGTCCAATCACCACGGCCGCGGCTAGCGCGACGATCGCCTGTAACCGCCGAGCAGGGGCGGGTGCTCAAAGGTGCTGGCCCGGAACGCTCGTGGTAGCCCCATGGTCACAGTCCAACGTGCTTCCTTACGTCGCGCACGATGAGTAGACAACACCTTGACGTCACCGGCGGCCGACGTCAAGCTCTGGCCATCGCTCTGGCAAACCCGGATGCCGTGTGTGACTCGGCAGCATAGGAGCCGAGGCGCACCAGACGTTGAGGCGACTTGCAATCAGCTTCGTGGGCACTACGGCTGCGGCACCATACTTACGGGATACGCGGTCAGCTTGGCTCGCTGGATGTGGCGACTTCCCGCCTCACGTCCGCTCGCTGTCATCAAGAACCGACTGTACGGCGTGCGCAACTGATGATGGGTAGTGCCCCCCGGGCATTACCCATCATCAGTTGCCTACTTGTTGCGTTTGCTGGCTACATCCTCCTCAGGTAGCATGACGGACGGTGTTTTGTTGTGCCCCTCTGGCATCAAGGGTGCCAACGTTGCCTACGAGTTGATCGCCTCGCCGGCTGGGGGTATGCAGGCATGTGGGGGCGGCTTGTGGCGGTGATGGGATTAGAGCTACGTGGGACGACAGGTTGGCGCGGAGAGCCGGACCCGCACAGTCGACTACTCGCCTTCCGCGGCGACGATGCGGCATTTCTGTGAGAAGCGGTTCTACTTCAAATGGCTATCGCGCCGCAAGCAAGGGTGGCGGAAGCCCCTCGATCATCCCTGGCACCAAGTGCATGTGCTCGGCCAGGTCAAGCACGCGAATATGTGGGCGGGCGACCTCTACCACCAGATTATTGCCCAGGCGCTCACCACGATTCGCTCCGGTCACGGGTTCGACGAGGAGGCGACCCGTCGGATGGCCCACGGGTTGGCGGAAGCGCAATTCGACTTTTCAGCGAGGAAGGAGTTTGTGGTAGCGGTCAAGAGCCGCGCTCCCACCTGCCAAGGGCTGTCGACCTACCTCGCGCTATTCGAACACGCCTACGATCTACCGACGGATGGGATCCTCGCTGACGTGCAGCAGAAACTTGACGCCTGGCTCTCCAACACTGCCGCCTGGCAGGGCTGGGCGCGTCTTGTTGACAGCGTTCGGCGCGCGCCGAACGTCTACATCGAACCTCAGTATCTCAAGTATGTGATCGGAGGTGCGCGTGTCACGGCGCGGATGGACGTGGGTATCGAACTGAGAAGCGGTGATTTTGCCCTCTATGACTGGAAATGTTACCGCGATGATGCGCGCTTCGCGGAGTACGATCAGGCAGCGTTCAAGCATCAACTCCTCGCCTATGCCCTCTGGCCGGTGGTGCGCCAAGACGAGCCGCTAGCGATCGACAGGGTCACGGCGCGTGTCTTCAATCCCGCGAGCGGTGAGGAGCAGGTAGTTCATTTCACGGACGATGATCACGCCGACTTCGAGCTCAAGGTGGCCAGTTGGGCGCGGATGCAGGAACTGCTCTTCCCCGATGTTGGACAGGTGGAGGTCGATGATCTCGACGGACCCTACGATCCGCAGCGTAGCTGCCCCTGGTGTCCGTTCAAAGGTGTTTGCGGTCAGGAGCTTTCGTGGCATACACTGACGTAGCTCCCTGGATGTGTCTCAACGCCTATCCCCTGCGCTTTCCACCGGGCGCCACGCTGGATTACCAGGTGTGGAGTGTCGATCCAGTCCCGATCTCAAGCGAGCTGCGTGAGAAGATTCGCTCCTACTTGTGGAGGGCGGCCATCCGTCGGCCGGTCCAGCCGATGTATGTCGGTGACCGCTTTGCCTATGCCGTCGGCGGACGCGGCGAGCAGGAACCGATCCTATACGTCGGTGAGGGCGAGCGGCGCTACGTCGTGGAGCCCACGTCCGATTGTCGTTCGATTGGCCTCGACCGACCGCAAGGTGACGAGGCGGAGCTCGCTGCCCTCATGCTCCAGGCGCAGTTTGTGCTTCATCTGCGGCGCGATCAAAGATTGACAGGCGGCCATGCCAGCGCCCAGTTTTTTCGGACCACTCCCGATACACCCTTCCCTGGTGACGGTCACCGGCATTCCGACCGCGGCTCCGGAGCCGTAGATATCTTCCGCGGCATCACTTTCCGGGTGGTCCATTTGCAGGGCGCCGGTCTCTGCCTCGTGCTGGATGTCCGGACGAGCTACGTGGGGCGGGACACGCTCGCAGAATATTTGGCTCGCGGACAGCAGGCGACGGCGGTGGAAACCGAGCGGGGTTTCAGCCGGTGGGTCAACGACTATGGCCGCACCAAACAAGGTGTCTACCTGGTCGTCGTGGAGGGCCGAGGCATCGGCGAGGTGATCTTGAACGACGGCCGCACTGTCTACCAGTATCTGAAGAGCGAACACCCCGAGGTCGGCGGTCTCATCAGTCCGACGGACCGCGCCGTAACGATGGCGTACCGCATCGCTGACGTGCGTAATGAGAGCAAGCATTACACGGGAGCGGCAACACTGCTCAAGCCAAAGTACACGACCCAGAGCGCCCAGGTCCGAGCACTGCGCGACACGCCGGCGTTCCCAGCAGAGGAACGCCAGCGCCGCATCGTCGACTTGCGCCATCACTTCTATGGCGCCAGCTTCGCCGGGCAGCCGATCAAGCTCGGCACGGCAGTGCGGATGTCGGCCAGCACCCTCCCATTACCGCGGCTCGTCTTTGGCCAGGGTGATCAACGAGTCACGCTGCACCCTAACCTCCCCGGCCAGGCCGAGAGCGAGGCCCGACGCAGCTGGGGATCGCGCAAGCTCAGGACGCTGGAGCATCAAGGTCCCTTCCGGACCGCCGAGTTTGTCAACCCTGTCATCGTCTATCCGGCCCGCCTCGAGGACGATGGGCTACTGGACACCTTCATCAAGCAGACAGCAGTGGCGTGCAATCGATTGGGGAGGACACCGTTCGAGCCAAGGCTCTCCCCCTATCAAGATAGCGCCCACGCTCGCGAGTTGATCGCTAAGCTCCGGGGGATCGCACAGTATCAGCATGCTGGTTTTCTGCTGTTCGCGCTGCCCGCCGACGCGGAAAATGCCGCACGTGCCTACGCGGGCCTCAAGACGCAGGTTGCTCTCCCCTCCAAATGCTTCTCCACCGTGGAACTGCGGCGCCGAGCGCACGACCAGCGCCGCCTCGCGTCCTACATCGAACGCAACGCGCTTGCCATGCTCGTGGAGAATGGCACCCGTCCGTGGGGGATAGCCGATCCCCTCACCTATGATCTGCAATTCGGATTCGATGTCGCCCGCACCAAGCACGGCGGCGTCATGGGGGCGTCGGTCATCGGCGATGTCGCCGGCGCCGATATCGCGTTCGCCTACAAGGAGATGGACGCGCGCGAGCGCATCCCGACCAAGATCATCCGCCTGTTCGTGTCCGACCGGCTCGAACAGTTCTTTGCCACCCACGGCCGTCCACCGCGCCGCGTGCTCTTTCTGCGGGATGGGAGGCTTTTGGACGCGGAGCGAAAGGGCATCCGCACGGCACTGCGCAAGTTTGCCGAGGCTCACCCCGGACAGCCGAAGCCCGAGTGGGCCATGGTCAGCGTGGAAAAGACCACCAGCGTGCCCCTCCGGCTCTTACGCGAGGTGGACCGGGGCGTTGACGGTGCCTTCAGCGGAAGTTACGTCACTCAGAACGCTCGCGCTGGGTACCTTGTTCTGGCGGGGAAGCCCAGCCTGCCGCAAGGAACCCCGCGCCCCTGCCGGATCGAGGTGGTCGAGTTCAACTCCGACGAGCCGCCTGATCTCGTATCGATCTTTCAGGACATGTTCTGGCTCAGTCAGCTCAACTGGAGCGCGCCCGAGATCGACATGCGCCTCCCCATTATCCTGCGTTTCACGGACCAAAAGCTCGAGCGCTATGCGCTTGAATTGGATGATGAGGACGAAGAGGAAGACGATGACGAGGATGACGACGAGGCCGGGGCATAGACGCGACGGAGCTCGGCCGCTGTCGATTTGGCCCAAGAGCGATATGCCTGCTCTTCGTCCATCCGGGCGGCTGCCCCGACGCTGATCTGCTCACGAATGCCGCCAATGCCGGCCGAATAGGGAGTCACTCCTCTGGCCAGCAACTGCTCCTGTACCGCGGTCGCGATCTGCCGAAAGTACTCATCGTCGTAGAGCCAGGAGTACCAGCGCTGCCTGCCGGTCGTGTAGAGCTGCTGCACCTGGGCCCATCCTGCCTCGACCCGATCTATTATTGGGTCTGCCAACCCGATGTGACGGAGCACCACCCCGCCCAGCCGCATGCGGCAGTCGAGCGGCGGATAGGCGGGTGTGTGCTGCTGGAAAGGGCTCGCACTGGTCGCCAGGAGGCCGATGGCCAACGTCACGACGAAGGCCGGGCCACCGAGCAGGGTGCCGACGACGTCGCACACCACCTCTTCCATCTCGCGAAAAGCCGGAACGCGCCATTCGAGCAGCGCCTGCGTCATGCTCTGTCGGTCGCTTGGATCGGCTGCGCTCTGGATAGCCTGTTCCTTTCGCCGGATCGCATCTGCAATCGCGCCCTGCATGCGCTGGCCGAAGTCCGGGGCCCAGAGCTGGAAGAGCACGTGACCCATCTCGTGGAAGGCCAGGGCAAGCTCCCCCGGATCACTGACCAATGATGCGGGCACATAATATAGCGGATGGCTGGCCGGCACCGCTGAAGCGGCAAACCAATGAGGCTGATGGAGCGAGGCAACCGGATGGACGTCCGCGAGTCCGACCTCACGATGCACTGCCTCCAGAAGGTTGGAGAGATACTGATCGTCAGGTGTGCGGGCGAGGTAGGAGGGAAGTTGTTGTATCCGTAATGCCTGCACCTGATGAGCGAGCGCTTGCATGGTCGAGAAGAGCTGCCGCCAGGTGTCGAGGGCCGGATTGGCCGCGGCTTGGTAGAGCGCGAGGCTCGTCTCCACCATTGAGACTCCGCTCCGAAGGGCGGCAATCCAGGTGAGCTGAACATTGATGCGTCCAGCTAGGTTGGGATGGGCGCGTCCCTGCAGCGTCGAGAACTCTTGCTGGAGGTAGTCGAGGTGCTGCTGCAGCTCGACGAGCTTGGCCGGGAACAGCACAATGCGTTACAAGCGATAGAGGCTGCGAACATCCTCGGCAGCCTCTGCCTCGAGTAATGCTTGCAGGCTGTCAACTATCCGGAAGTCATTGTCGCGGATGTCCTCGCTGCCGGCAAGTCGTTGCCGTAGCCGACGAAGCTCTGCCACGCGATCTTGCACGTCGGCCGGATTGACCTTGACAACCCGATCGGCGAGCCCAGCGAACGCCAACTTCGTCGCTCCCCCCACCGTTCCGGCGATAAGGTCGTCGAGGAATTCTACGAGCGTCTCGCGTTGCTGTTCCGCCTCCTGGGACTGGAGGTGATACTGCCCCAATCGGCCCTGTGCTTGCAGCTTGAGGACGAGTATGGCGTTGCTGAGCCGACTCAGGAGCTCCTGGTCGGACTGGTGCTTGTAAGAGGTGTACGCGAAGCCATTCATGACAACAGGCACGATCAGGCTCCGATCCTTGCAGGTCGACAATCGACCGGTGTTTGCCGCCTTAGAGCACGTCTACCTGCCGAACCAAACAACTGCCGAGCGCCGCCTTTAGGCCGCCATTGTAGCATAGGACGGTCCGTGCCGAGGTCTCGATGCCCTCACCATTTCTGCTTCCGGACAGCCAGAGGAACTAGTCTGCGCTGCCGGAGCGATCCGCACCACGGTACCGGCGTGCCGGTTCATTGCAAATGCGCGTTTGAACGGCGAGAACAGCCCATTGCGGAGGCTTCCGAGACCCAGCCACTGTCAGACTGCTGACACTTCGATGCCGTCGTACCGCAGTGAGCAGTCCTAATCACGAGCAGTGACTACCAATGCGACGCCACCTCGGCCGTCAGAGTATGCGGCCACGGCGAAACGGTCGGCGGACTCAGTGCCGATGGCTGCGCCAGCGCGCGGTCGCTGTCGCGTCGGCAGGCAGCGCGTAGCCCTGCTCTCCCTGATTGTCGTTCATCACCCAGGCATGGCACGGTCGAGTATGGCGATCCTTGGCGCGCCGTGGAGGACGAAAGGGGCCCAGACGGCCGTGCGCGCGAAGGGCCGGGACTGCTCCCCCACGACCGCTGCGTCGTCCTCCAGCGCATGCCGGGCCGGGTCCCCCCGCGGCAGGGCCGCCGCCAGCCAGCGCAGTTCCGTCGCCGCCTCTGCCCCCTTGCTCTCCCGCAGCCGCCGCACCGCCGCGCGCAATGCCCGCGCCTTGTCCTGCTCGCCGCCGAGCAGCGCTTCGAAGGTCCAGGTGCCGACCAGGGCAGCCGCTACGTCCGACACCGGCCACAGCGTCACGCCCACGCTGCGCGCCCCCTTGTAAAGCAGCGCCTGCACCAGTCCGGCCAGCCGGTCACCGGCCAGGGGATCCAGAGCGTGGGTGGCGCAGGCCCCAACGTCCAGGTGTTCCATTCCCCGCAAGCGCAGCCGCGCGAGCACCTCCGCCGCCGTGAGCCAGGCTGGCCCTTCTGCCCTCTCGTCGTAGAACAGCAGCCCGGCGCGGCCGTGCTCCCCACTGCCCGCCATCCCATGGGTGGCGGCCAGTCCGAAGCGGCACTGGTCGAGCACCTGCTCCGCCAGCAGCGCGTGCAGGTTTGCCTGTCGGCGCAGCAGCGGCGCGGTCTGGGCCAGCCCCCCCACCGTGGCTGCCTCCGCCAGGGCACCCGCCAGCTCTCCATCCCCCGATCCCCCCGCCAAACCGGGGGCGAGCGCGACCAGCCCCGTGCTGGCAGCGGGGCGGTCCGCGCTCAAGGGGAGCACGTCGACGCTGCTGACATAGCTCACGGCGTAGCCGTCGCACAGGCGGTTCGCCTTACTGGGCCAGGGCAGGGCGTGCAAGGGTAGACGGTGCAGGGTGCCGGTGGGCACCAGCACGAGGTTGGGCGACGCGGCCGCGTCGGGCGGCGGCAAGAGGGGGGCCAGTGTCGTGTAGAGCGCGCGGGCCAGCGTGCCCAGGGCGCTATCCAGGACCAGGCCGACGGGGATGGCCGTGGCGACGACTCGCTCGACCAGCCTTTCCAGCGCCGCCTTCCCCCCCAAGGTCGCGACGTCCCCCGTTTCGGCATGGGGAGCGGACAGCGAAAAGGGCACGAGGTCGGCGGCAAGGTTGGGCGACCCACCCGGCTCGGCGGCGGGGCGCAACACGAAGACGGCAAGATCCTCGTCCAAGGGATAGAGCAGAACCAGTGCTCCGCCTGCTGGGATGGCCGCCGCCACCGCCTCTAGCGGCTGGGGCTGGGCGAAGCCGCGCAGGCTGGCGTACTGGGGATCGCTGCGAGCCAGCTCCGCCAGCTTGCCAGCTAGCTCCCGCCAGACCCGCTCCGCTTGTTCCTCCAGCGCCTCCCGCGGTGCCGCCGACCGCTGTTCTTCTCCACCCCCGCCCTCTGCAGCGAGGCGTCGGTAGAGCTGGGCCAGCGCGGCACGTAGGCGCTCGATATCGGGCAGCAGGCGCTGGGCGGCCACTACATTGGGCTGGACGCCGGGGGCTGCGAGCAGGGCGGCGGCGCGGCGGTCCTTGGCGTGCTCGGCGACGGCGAAGGCCTGCGCCCGCCATTGATCCGCCGCCACGCGCTCTCCTTCCTGCTCGGCCAGCAGGGCCAGGCGCAGCGTGCAGCCGAGCGCCAGGCCATGGAGGTCGCCGAAGCGGCGCAGCAGGGCGGCCTCATCCGCCTCGGTGGCCACGGCGAGCAGCCGCTCGAGTGCGTCGGTCCCGTGACCGGCCGCACGAGCGGCTGCCGCCAGGCGACTGACCAGGGGCAGGTGCTCCGCAAGGGCCAGGTAGGCCTCAGCGAGGGTGCGGGCGATGGTGGGGATGCGCGCCACACCTTCCCCGTTGAGCGCTGCCTCCCAGAGGCCAAGGGCGCGCTCCAGATCGGCGCGGTCGCCACTTAGCATGTGACGGGCGCGCAGCGCCACGGCCAGGTTGTTGAGCCGTCTGAAGATGTTTGGGCCGGTGGGGGTGCGAGCAAGCGCCTCTTCCAGGAGCGCGATCCGCCGCGCCAGGTCGGCCACGTCGCCCGACAGCACGTACCGGTAGCCCAGGACATTGGCCAGGTCGTCGAGATACGTAGCGCGCCACGGTCCGCAAGGGGTGCATGCAACCGCTTCCTCCAGGAGATCGATCGGTCGCGCGAGGCCAGCGGATTCGCTCCCCAGCGCGTAGCGGTCGCCTAGCTCCACTTCCAGGTTCTTGAGCCAAAGCTCGACCAACGCCACAGCCAGGTGGTCGAGGTACAGAGCGCGCCAGGGGCCGCCCTGCGTGCGCTGGACCGACACCTCCAACAGGGCGACCTCTCTCGTCAGGTCGGCCGGGTCGCCCCGCAGGGCGTAGCGACCGGCCAGCGCCACAGCTAGATTGCCGAGGAACATCGCGCGGTCGGGGCCGCCGGGGGTCAGCCTCACCGCCTCGTCCAGCAGCTTGATCGGGCGATCCAGATCGGCCGGATCGCCCGACAAGAAGTACCGGTAGCCCAGGGCCGTAGCCAGGTTGCACAGGTTTTGGGGTCGGTCGGGCCGGTTGGGTGCGAGCCGGAGTGCCGCCTCAGCGAGCTCGATTTCCCGACCCAGGTCGGCTGGGTCGCCGCGCAGCACGTAGCGCTGACCCAGGGCGGCGGCCAGGTTGCTGACATACTTGGCGCGGTCGGGACCGGCCGGGGTGAGCCGGACCGCCTCCTCGAACAGCTCGACTTCTCGCCCCAGGTCGGCCAGTTCGCCCCCGCGAGCATAGCGTTCGGCCAAGGCCAGGTTGTTGAGATTCTTGGCGAGCTCGGGACCGGAGGGGGTCAGCCGGACCGCCTCCTCCGACATGCTGATCCATTGGGCGAGGTCGGCGGGGTCTCCGCTGGAGCGGTAGCGATTGTACAGGCTTCGGGCACCGGTCGCGACGGTACAGCGTAGCAAATCAGCGGATTGTTCGAGCCGCGCGCAGGCCAGGTTGACCTGCGCGACTGCGACGAGCTCGCCCAGCAGGGCTGCCCGCCCGCCGCCGGCTTCCCAGCGCGTAAGGTCATCGCGTACCGCGTCGTCCAACGCCTTGATGGCAGCGGTGTTGGGACGTTCGGGCAGCGCACCGACGGCGGCCAGCAGAGCATCAGGATCATGCTCATCGATCTCCCCTCGTGTGACCGCCTCCCACACGGGTGCAAGCATGCAACGATCCTGAAGGGCAGCGTCTGTCACGTCGCCTTCCTATGTTGCTGTCCTGTTGCTGTCCAGCCACCGCACGTCTCACGCTGGACGCGACGGTTGCCCTCCCGGCGCAATCGGTGTTCGATACCAGTCAGCCGGTTCAGGGCAGTATTGAGTAAACCGCGAACTTGGTCAAGTGCCGGTAGCCCGTGCAAGACCTGCTAATCGTGCGGCTCGGCTGCTGGGTATTGGTTGGCGGTGGCGATGTAAGCGTGGCGGAGCGTTGCGGTAACGTGCAGGCGGTACGGGCCGGTCTGGAATCTGGCCGCCAAAGGCGCTGGCAAAAGCGGTCTTGCCGGAGGGACCAGGAGGGTCAGTCCGGCCACAGGCAGATCCCGGCCCGGGGATGAGTCGCCGCCCGAGCGGGCGTAGGTCTGCTGCTTGGAGGACTATGAAGCCAAGTTGCAGACCGCTCAAGGGTTCGCGACCCTCGAAGAGGTGCAGCCAGGTGGGCGGTTTGTAGCGTGGGCCGAGATGGGACTGGACCGTCGGTTGGGCGGCCGGATCCTCGGCGAGGAAAGGCAGATCCGATTCGATCAGCGGGGCGCTTCCAGGCAGGACCGATCCCAGTACGCTAACAGCAGCTCGACGCAGGTCTGCTGCGCCTCAGCGCGTGCAGCCGCTACTTGTCCTTGGCGTCCTGCTTCGCCCGGTAGGCCGTCTTCAGCCTTGCCTCGTCGTCGCCCCCTTCTCGCTCAACGTACGGCGGGATCAGGAAGGCATGGTATAAGATACCAGTACGTGCCGCCTAGCGATCAGTAGGAGGCCTATGATAGAGACTATTCGAGTAACCGTACTCCTTGAGCATCATGGACGTGATGAAGGCTGGACGGCACATGTTCCGCTTATCGAGCATTGTTTGGCAGAGGGGCCTACTCCGGAGCAAGCAACAAGAGCAATCCTGCCCGAGATCGAGTACTTTGTCAAACATCAACCCGACCTTATCGAAATACTAAGAGAGCAACCGACGTTTACGCTACGTGAGGTTACGTTTCACGTTGACGAGTCTCGGCAGGATGGTGAGGGCAGTTGCTGAGGAGGCGCAGGACTCTGTAGATAATCACCTTGCAAACAGGGCGGTTAGATAGAACTTGGATTTAGTCGTCTTCGTACCACCATTAGCCATTAGGTTGGGTCGAGATTCGGAGCGATTACCTCAATTGTGGTGACAAACGACAAGGCTTTACAGAGTGTGTTAAACTCAGCGACTATCTCCGGAGGGAGTGTATAGACACCTTCGTCCATTCGTAGGTTGGGGTCTCAAATCTCGGCGTTATCTCGCTTGATGCTGGCTAATCGCTGGTTGGTCATGTTAGGGCATCAAGCGGAAGTGAGCGGCCGACGTGGCCGAGGAGCACCGCCAGCTCCGGTGGCAGCGGCGCCGTCGACCAGTGTCGCCAATAGATATGGAGCCGGGCCCACGCACAGAGCCAGCGGCGCACCTGGCGCTCTTCTTCAGCATCTCGGGGCGGGCGCGCCGACAGAGGCTTCGGCATGGCGATCTCCTTTTGCACAGCGCCCCATCCGCCGCATAACCTAGACCGCCATTTGAGGAATGGAGCAGTAGCGGTACTTCGTGTTGCTCCGGAAGGAGAGCGTCGCGGTACGGGCGAGCTGCTCCTAGGCGTGATCGTAGTTGGCCTGGTCGATCAGCGCCGGCACGCTGATGGGGATCCACTCCTCGCGGGGACGCAGTTGGCGAACGTTCTGGGTCGGGTCGCGCCGGCCGAGCGGGGCTCGCGGTCGCTTCGCCGGCACGTGGCGGTAGCGGTTGGCGTAGGCGGTGACGGCGTACGCCGGATCGGCCCGGATGTGGTGGACCACCGACGGCGACCAGGGGCGTTTGCCGGAACGGGGACCCAGGGCCCGAAGTTGAGCCGCTTGAGGATCTGCCGGATGGTGAGCTGCTGGTCGATTAGCCAGCCGTAGAGCATGCGCACCATCGCCGCTTCCTCTTCATGCACCTCCAGGTGCGCCGGGCAGCCGTCCCGCTTGGGGACGTAGCGGTAGCCGTAGGGTGCCGCGTGGCCCAGCCACTGGCCGGCGCGGGCGCGCTGCAGCTTGCCGCGGCGGAAGCGTTCGCCCAGCAAGGCGCGCTCGTGCTCGGCGATGGCGCCTTGGATCTGCAGCAAGATCTGGTCGTAGGGGTCGTCGGAAAGGGGATGCTGGACGAAGATCACGTCGCAGCCGGCCCACCGGAACTCTTCCAGCAGCAAAACCTGGTAGGCGTAGCGACGCGCCAGCCGATCGGGGCTGAACACGGCCACCAGGTCCGCCGCGCCGTCGCGGCCGGCGTCGCGCAGCCGGCCCAGCCGAGCGCCGCTGTAGCCTTCGTCGATGTAGATCCGGTCCTCGGCAAGCGGCTGGTCCTGCAACCAGGCCGTGAGCACGGCGAGCTGCCTGGCGATGGCCTGCCTGCCGTTCCGTCGAGTCCCGGGCATAGATGGCCGCGGTCATCACCTTGCTCCTTCCTGCTTCCGTGCGGGCTGGACCACTACGCCCAACGACGGTCCTGGGCGGGAGCGCTCACTGAGGAGCCGGCGATACACGAGCGTGAGCCGCTCTGCGCCGTCGCGGGCGTTGACGCTAACCGACTGCACCTTCCATAGGCGGGCTGGGCGTTCACGGCGCCTGGGCATCCGGGGGCCTCCTCGGACCCCAGGATGGTCAGCGCCCCTCGTGCTCAAGGGGACGTGACGTCGCGGCGGCGCGTTGAACGGCTTGGTCGTGGTAACGAAGGGGATCCTCACGGTCGCCCGCCATGCGCGGATTGCGTTCGGACCGTGAATGTCGTGCGCAACGTGCTGGTCCTCATGCCCAAGTCGGCGGCGGAGATGGCGGCCGCCAACATCCGCACCGTGTTCGTGCAGCACGACGAGTGGCAGCTGGCCCGAGGCTACTTCAGCGCCGAGTCCCTCGCCAAGCTAGAAAAGGAGGCGGCGACGGGCGGGGCGCGCCCCGCCTGGATCGATCAGGCGGTGAGAATCCCCCGGCAATTCGCACATTTGACGCGACTCACACGACCAACGCCGGTAATACGGCATGGAACGGTACCTCGTTGATGACAAGATCAGTAATGGTAGCCCTGCTGTGTTACAGCATCTCTGCCAACCACTCTCTTGAGGGCAAACGTCACAGTCTGGAGTCGGTCGCCATACATGCATGGCGGTATGGAAGAGTATCGATCTCCCCAAGAGTCACCTCATACTACGATGGTCCGACGTTGCACTCCCAGGGACCACCGTCATAATCGATGCCCCTCGGGACTTGCCCGGATCTGTGAACACCAGCGCATCAGCAAGGTTGGCTGTGCACATGACCTTGTGCCGGAGCGCACCAACCCAACGCCAACCCGGTGAGTGCGGGCCCAGCGTTCCAGGATCGTCGGACGGCCGTGTGCTCAGGGAACGGCCGTCGGAACGCGGCACAGTACGCCTGAGGAACGCTGGTCGCCGTATGGTGCTCTCTGACGACCAACAGATCTGAGCTTCAGCAAAGGTAGGAAGGACCGATGACCATGCACCGACGCCCCAACCTCAGGCAGGTCGACGCCTTGGTTATTACGTTGCTGGATAACTGCGTCGATCTCCGGAGGCGGATGGGGGACCAGTACGCCCCCTTCTCCCGCGACCTCCAGTTGGCACTCCAGAATCTGGATGGGCCCGCCTCCGCCGAGGTTTACGCCGCCAAGGGCGAGGCACTGGTCGCCGTCCTTGGGCGATACTCGTTTGCTCAGAAGCTGCTGGCCGAGGTCAGCGCCCCGCCAGGGGCCACGCCGTACGCTGGGTTCCGACTAGCCATTCTCCTGCCCATACCCGTTCACTCTCGCCGGGTGGGTTGCCCGCAGAGGCTCCAGGGACAGATGTGGCCACCGGTTCGCCAACTGGAACATGTCGCCCGGAGTCAAAGCTTGCACACGATTCGCTCAATGCCGTTGTGTGAGTGATGACCGGGACGGGAAGCCTGCCCATTGGCGGCAAAACGCGTGTATCAAAAGGTGAGCGCCATGGACTCTAGACCTTCCAGCTCGTCGGTGCGCCAGAAGGGCTGGCTCGCAAGGCTTGCTCTGATCCAACTCATCGTTTGCGCCGTCAGTGCTTTCGCCATCACCGGTGGTCATGTGTGGGCCGATCAGCAGTCGCCAGTTGCGCAATTGGCACCGGACTCTGCCGATTATGACATTCCGGGGGGCCACTTCTTTACCGAAACCTCGTCCGTGCCCGGCGAGGGCTTTGCTGTGACCGATGAGGCGGGAATTCCGTTCTGGACCGCCTATATAGCGATGGGCGGCGCCAGCGAGCTCGGCTACCCCATTTCCGGCCGCTTCGTGTTTGGCGGTACGACCTGCCAGGCGATGCAGCGCGTCATTTTGCAGTGGGCACCCGGCGGCCCGGCACGCGCCGACAAAGGCTACCACGTCGCCTTCCTCAATACGCTGGACGTGATCCACGACGCCGACCTCGATACCCAGCTCCAGGCCCGCTATGGCATTCCTACGCAAAGCGATTGGTCCTCGGACAGCCGCTTCAATGGTGATCAGAACCTCGTCTACGGCGCACACCTCGCGATCGTCGCCGCCCTCAAGGGCCAGCATCCCCAGCTTGCCGCGGCCTACTTTACCGGTGGCCCGGACCGCTTTGGCCTGCCAATGGCGCAGGCGGTTCAATTGCCGTCGGGCTCGATTCTCCGGACCCAGCGCGCCGTCCTGCTGGAACAAGCGGGCGCCAACCCTCTCCATCCGGTCACGTTGATGGATGTCGGCGCCTACGCCCGAGACCTCGAACTCTTTGATCGCAAGGCTTTTGCACCTGAGCCGGTGCCACTCCAACCCACCGCGCAGCTGAAGCCTAGCCAGACCTCGGTTGAGGTCGTCGCCGGTGACTGGTACGACGTGCCCGGTCAGATCGTGGTCGGAGCGCAGAATGTTACCGACCCGCCGGAGATTGCCCAGACCCAGCTTCAGGTCGAGGTGCTTGGCCCAAATGGCCTATCCCTGGATACGCGGTCAATTCGGACGTCACAGCAGGGTAGCAGCTTCACGCTGTCGTTCCTCCCCAGCGAGAGCGGCGACTATCGCATGAGTAGCTGGCTGAGCGGCCAGTACAAGGGCGTGTCCATCGTCAGGCCGGGTGATCGCAGTTCTCCAAACGGGCAGGTCTTAGTCCACGTCAAGGTTGTGCCGGATACGTGGCGGGTGCGTTTCCAGAGGTCGGAGCCCTGGAGCTTCGCGGGATCGGTACTCACCGCATTGCTGATGATTTTGGGAGCGCTGAAGCTCGGTAACCGGAATCTGAGCCTGGCGAACGAGCGTGCGGTCAGCCTCCGCGGCGCGGTGCCTGTTCGTATCAATATGGCTTCCGGGCAGGTTGCAGGAGCACACTTCCGAATGGCGTCGCTGTGGAGCAGGCTTTCCGGTCGTCCGCGACTGCCCCTATCCCGAGTGCTGCATGGCGCAACCGGCGTCATCCGCCTCACCGCCAGCGGCGTGCAGTATCAGCGGTCGTGGCGCTCGCGATGGGAGCCGCTCTCTCATGGCCATCAGGTCGGCGTGACCTCCATGCCGGCATCCCAGCCGGCAGACCGAGCTCCGAGCCTATCGTCCGGTAAGCCGCGCCCATTCGAAGCTGGCAACCCGCCGCGGACGCGCAACGAGCGGCCGACCACGGCGCGTCCGCCAGCAGGCTCTCCAGGTTCATGGGGTTAGGAAGCTCCGCTCGGGACCATCCGAGCGGGGTCAAATGAGAGGAGTGACGAGGTTGGTCTCGCCAGTCATGTCGATGCCTGTCAACGGCGTCGCGCGAGGCACGCATGGCCTAGGGCCGGCGCTGCATCACGGCGGCGCGTCCGCCCGCCATGCTCAGCCGGTTCCTCGGCCGCCTCGCCTGCGTGGCGTTGCTCTCGTCATACTCGGCACGACGTTCGGTGAGGAGCTGTCCCATCGGTCAGAGCTGACGAGGTTTCCTCACCGTGTGATCGATACCGACTCGATAGTCACCCGATTAGGTCAGCCGCCCGGCTCGATACTACATCTGACGGCGCCGTTCGATCTGGATCGCATGATCGAGACGCCCGGTCATTTCACCGATCTGCAGGAGTGTCTCTTCAGACAATACACCCCAATCATCACACCGGCCGGGACCGGCGGCGCAGCGGCGGACGCCGGAGCGCTCGCCACCATCCGCGCCAGTGAGCTATTCAAGTCGCTGGAGTCCCTCATCAAGGAGGCGCTTCCTGTTGCTGATCTCAGCCACGGCGACACGACCTCCCAGACGCGTGAATTGCGGGTGATCGTTACCGGCTTTATCGCCTCAGGCACGTGTTCTGGCTTCCTCTTCGCGGTCTTGCTGCTACTTAGAGAAATCTGCAGTCACGAGCACGGCGTCAATTTGCTGATCGAGGTGCATACGACGCTACCGCCGTCCACCGGCGACCTCGACGATCGCGCGACCTACCGGCAGATTTCCCAGGCGTCGGCAACGCTCCTGCTGGGAAACGTGTTGCAGGCCGGCAATTCATCGAAGGCCATCCCTCTCGGCAAGCGCCGCTTGCGGCTCCCGACGCCGCTGGTTGACGCCTGGTATCTCCATAGCCATGACAGCGCCAGCGGCACTGTGGCAGTGGCGGAGCTGACACGCCAGGCAGCCGACGCGGTGCTCCTCTCTGCCAGCCGCACATCCGGTATCGGTTTGAAGCTTGAGCAAGCCCGACCGCGCTATGTAAAGGCGCTGCAGACAATCACCGACCTCAAGTTTCACCAGCCACATGATTACGACAAGGAGTCGAGCGGTGCGCTCGACACCGCTTCGTGCCCAGCCATGTTCAGTGCTGCCGGAAACGGCGTCGCCTACAAGGGATCTGCGCTCCTGGCCGTCGAGGCGGCGTCCGCCGATACAGTCGCCTGGCTCCATTTGGCCCATGAGTGGACGACCATCCAGGACGGTGGACCTCGCGATCCCGCCGCGTTGTGCGTCCGCATCTTTGGCGCCGCTGCCGGCGATCCAGGTCAGTGGGCAATGCAGTTTCGGACCCGCCTGGTTCCTGAGTTGGATGACTTCGACACGGGTGGCCAGCTTCTGCAGACCGACCAGGAGCGACAACGCGTCATTCGCTGGTACCAGGATCAGCACCAGGCCTGCCTTGCACGCATGCGCGAGCCATGGCAAAGGGCCTTCGACGAACTGTCCACCGCGTTGTCGCATGCCATCTCGACGCTATCTCCCATACCATCGGAGGCGTTATCTCAGCTTGAGTCGGTGTCCACGTTCCTCGGGCAGCTTCTGGCTGTCGCCCAGTCATTCTCCACGCCGCCCCAGAGTCGCGCTGACGCCATCCGAGAAGCCGCGGCCGCACTCGATGCTGGCGGAAGGCGTTTGGACGAGGTCGCGGCGGCGGCACGATCCTTCGTCTCGATGGTCGCGGAGCAGTTCCGACGGGAGACGCGAGCCACGTGGTGGGCCCTGCTGCGCAAGGCGGTCCAGGGATGGCAGCCGCTCGCCGAGTCGCGGTTGTGCGGCTTCCAGCGGTTTGCGCGGGAACTGGAGCTCTGCCGTATCAGAAACATATTGCCCGAGCAGATCCAGCGGCGCCGTATCCGGGAGATCGAGCGGCTCGTCGAGCGTTGCTTCTTCACCGACGAGGAATGCGGCGAGTTAGCCGCCTCAGCGCCTTCCCTCTACGTTGGGGGCGCGGATGGAACTCCGGTGGGCCTTTCCCCGTCCCAGGCCGGCTCGCTCTTGGAGCGCCTCGCGGAGGACGGCGAGGCGCAGGCCGCCGCGTCGCGCGGCGACGCAGCCTCATACCTGGCCCGCGTTTTCGAGCTTCGTGTCCAGGACCATCTGGGCTACTTTTCGTCCAAGTCGCTTGTCGACCTACTCTATGAGCTGTACCCCAACGAGGAGACATGTCGCGGCGTACTCACGCACCGTTTGGGGATCCTGCGGCAACGGGCGATGCCGCCGCTCGTTCTCAGCGAGGCGCAACTATCAGCTACGACGCACCCGCTTTTGACGGACACGTATCTGGAGCTGCCCCGCAGCGTTGTGGCCGCACCTATCCTACTCGAAACTGGTAGGGAGCAGCTACCCGAGGCAGTCGTCGTCGAGGGCCCCGCCGATTCCGACGAGCGAATCGCGGTTTGGATCGGGTGGCACGGCATACCCTTGCCGATGCTCGCCGTGTATGGCGGTGCTTACAGCCGCGCGCTGGTTCGGCGCCTGGGTGACGCCGCCGAAGCGCCGGTCTGGTTCTCCCCGACGGCCGAGTCGCTGGTGCTCGGCAGCGGCTTGCTCTCCGGCTGCTCGGCATACGACCAGATTCGTGCAAAGGGGGCGTAGGGTGGTCGCCAGTGTAATTGACCGGCAATGGCGTGGCGGCCACTCGGAATTGGCATCGATCGCGCCGGGCTACGCTCCACATTCGTCCCACTCGCCGCTTGAGGAGGATTGGCCCCGCGTCGGACCGATGGCGGCATTATGCCTTGGCCCCTCCGTTTCTCATCTCGGCGAGGCACTGGTCAGCCGGCTCGGCAGCGCGGAGCTGGCACCCTTTCGCTCCTATGCCGCGGTGCTGGAGCGTCGACTAGATGGCGCCTGGCGTGATCTGTCACCAAACCCCGGCGCGCCCGCCGACGATGTCCTATCCTCAGCCATGGTTCGCCTTCGCGCTGGAGGGGCGGCGCGCTTCCGGGCGCGACAGGCGAACGTGCGGGTGGATACCAACGCGCTCGCCGTTTGGTATTTCGGACACATTGCCGACTCCTTACCGGTCAGCCAACGCTGTGAGGTGCGCGACACATTGAATAGCTGGCGACAGCGGCCCGAGTACGAGGTGCTCACACTCCTCTGGCCACTTGGCGCCGTGCCAAGCCAGGATTTGTGGGAGTCGCTTGCCCTCTGGTCCGCCGTGGGCCCGTTGTCGATCTGCGTGATGACAGGGCAAGACGCCCGCGGCACCTGGCTAGAAGATCCTGAGGACCTCGACTACCAGGTGGCCGCGTTGGTCGCGGCCTGTTGGGCGGCAGGTGGCGCCGCTCAGCATGCTTGGCGTCCGCTCTTCCAGGGTGGCTCGCCGAACCGGATCGTAAGCGCCGGCATTGCTCGCCGGTGCGTCGACCGTGACTTCGTTCGCCGGCTGCACGTCGGCAGCGCCATCGATGCGTGGCTCACCCAGGGCCTCCTGAACCCGACCCCGCCGACCGAAGCCGTCGTGAGTGGGACGGCTCTGGCGGCCTCCGACGTGGTGACGGCGGCCGAAGCCGCAGCTGGCGAGGACGTGAACCGCCTGATCCTGACATTTCACACAGAGCTCGACTCCCTGTATGGGGCCGTCGAGGGCTGCTTGGCTCATCCGACCGACCAGTCCGCGTGGCGCGTGGCCGAGACGGCCCACCGTGCGCTGCTCGACGAGCGACTGGAAGCAACCGTCGAGCATGCTCAAGAAGCTTGCCAGCGGCGGATGGAGGAGCAACAAGGATCTCTCGCAGCGCTGACTGGCGTATTCGCGCACGCCATGACTGGGCCGGGGGCAAACCTGGCAGCGCTCCGCGCTGCTGCCCGTCGCGCCAGCGCGGAGCTCTCCGCGAAGGTCATGGCGCCGATGAGCGGGCCGACGCGGAGCGATGTTGACGGGGCCTGGGAGCTCCTGCGCCGGGCCGCCACGAAACAGCACGCTGCCTGGTGGCTGATCTGGTTCTGGTACGCCTCGCTCGCCTTCCTGTCCGGCCAGGCCACCGCGCTGGCGCTGCCCAATCCCTCAACCCTGTCCGCGCTGGCCATCCCTGGCGGCCTGCTTCACTCGCCGTCGCCCGCGGTGGCCCAGGCGCTTGGCGCGACTCTTCCGGCGATCGTCGGGGGCGTGCTGCTACTCCTCGGTACCGTACGACTGGCGTCTGGCCGTCACCATCGGACCGCCGAGATGCTGCGACGTCGCGCGGCCCTCGTCGAAACGATGCGCCGCTACGCCGAGCTGCGTGCGAACCAGATCAAAGAGCTCACGTTGACCTTGCTCTACGGGCGGGCAATGGCGATCGCTGCCACGCTTGGGGCACTGGAGGACCGCTTGACAACCCAGTGGGTACAGCGCCACGATGAGTACCTGACTACCGCTCGCGACTTCCGAAGCAGCCGTGAGTACGTCACGCCGGTCGAGGGAATGCCACTCCCCGACCAGGTCGCACCTGCGCCACCGGACCCGGCCACGTTGGAGGCGATAACTGCGGCTGCCTACGACGACGGAACCCCGCTCGACTGGATCGGTGTAGAGGACCCAGCGGCCGAATTGGTGCAGAGGCTGTTCAATGCAGTGCCTAGCTTGGTGACTGATCGAGTCGATCAATTGCTGGTCCAAGACTTGGTCGCGGACGGTGCGCTGCCGCTGGCCGACGCGATGGTGGAGGATGCCGCGGCCCTGTACTTCGCCAGACCGGGACAGGCCGTCCCCACGACTCACCAGCTGCTCCTGAGCGGGCCGGAGGCCCCGTTGCTGGGCGGCGACCTTACTGCACACGCTGGCGTCATCGTGCGTAGTCTAGAAAGAGAGGTAGTTTCGCTCGTCTCGATTGTCGAGGGCATCGATCTTGAGGCCCGGTGCAGGCCGGCCGCTGAGCTTTTGAGCAATTTGGTAAATAGGACTGAGTAGGAGGAAGCATGTCCCGTAGGGAAACCGTTCCGTTGGCATCCGCGGGTTCGATGAGCATGGTCCCCGTCGCCGACCTCGCGGCTGGAGCAGCGGAAATGTTGCTCCTGGCAGGCGCCCTAACCGTCGCGGCGGGATTGACGGTGGGCAGCGCGGCCATTCGCGGCTGGAAGGATGTTATCGCGGCGCTGGCCGCGTCGGATGCCACGGCGGCCCCAGCAATTAATTCCGTGCCGGTTCGCTCGTTCCATACACCAATGGGTGACCTCGGCGTTCTCCGTCAGGCGCTGTCCGCGGAGCGCTTGTCCTGGGTCGAGGCAGCGGACGGCGAAGGGGCCGAGATACTCGTGTTCGACCGCGACCACCGACTCACGATCACGCTCGAAGTGACGGATCACGGCGCCACTGCTTGGCTAGCTGATACCAACCTGGCTGCCATCGACGACACGGCCGCTCGTTTGGCGCTGCTCTCTCGAATGTCGGAGCGACCGGAGCACAGCCTGGACCGCCTGGTGCGGCGCTATGCCGCGATCAAAGTCGCTCAGGAGCTGCGCAAGGCGGGCATGCAGGTCCAAGAAGAGGCCACCGGCAAAATCCGCGCGACCACGGTAGACGAGGCGACCGGCGGGACACGCGAGGTGATCTTCGATGCCTTCGGCGCTAGCGCTGGGGCGCAGTTGACGACTCGCCACGCTCGACCGAATGGCGGCGCGGGACCGTGCAGTGTGGCTGACGAAGCCCTGGTCCACCAGACGCTCGCCATTGCTCCCGTGTCGAACGCGGCAAGCCAGGTTCGTCACCGGCCGGCTGCGTCGAGGACGATCGTCCGGACCGCCAGCGCTGCCCGCCAGGCGCGCTCGTGACGAGCTCGGGATGTAACCGCTCGCTGTGGCTGACGTACTTCGTGCGCCAGCCACAGCGAGACCGGACGAAAGGTGATGTAAAACGATGTTTATCTCGGCAGCCGTGGCATGGCTAGCGCTCACCGCGCTCGTCCTCCCTCGCGCCGGTGGTCCAAATTGGTCGGACGGCTGGCTGCCGGCGGAGATGGCGGCAAGTCACCCCTGGTGGTCCCACGCCGCGGTCACTTCCCTTCTTCTGTCCCTCTACGTCGTCCTGTGGCTGCTGTGCCACACGGCCGGGCGGGTCGCCGAGCTGGTGGGCGGCGGTGAAGGCTGGCGCGGCTCGCTCGACGCCATTCCGGCGCTCCACGCGAAAGGCGGTGACGAGACTACGCGCCGGCTCGCCATCACCGTGCTGGCAGCCGGCGCGCTCGTTGCTGCGCTGGACGTTGGCTTGGCGAATCACAAACCCTGGTTATTGGCCGCCTGCCTGATCAGCATGTGGAGCGCGGCGCAGACTCTGCGACCATTCACCCTGGAGGAGCTGTTCCACGTCGTTATATTGGGCGATCCAATCCCTCCCTGGCTCGCTGGCGGTACCGCCGTCCGAGTAGATGCGAACAACGGCTGGAATGGCCAGCGGTGGGATGGGAACGGGGGTCCGACAGCAACTTCACCTTTCCCTGGCAATACGGGAAACGACATCCCTCCCGAGCAGCCGGCAGGGCAGGGTGCCGACGACGCCAGCGACGAAGAGGAGACGCCCCATCGCCACGCGCCAACTGGCGCGCCACACTCGCAGCCTCCGACCTGATCGTGGTGAGGTATCGCCCGCCTGCCTCCCGTACATCCGAGTAGCAGGAAGCTCGACCAGCGCTAGAGGCTAGGCAGGAGAGGACAACATGGCCACCGCACGCCAGTCGACGCGAAGGACCGGGCAGCGCACGAGCGACCAGGGGTCAAGCGCTTCGCCGCCGGGTGAGCCGTCGCCAGCGGAGCAACGAAGCCAGATCGTCCGCGAGGCCTTGCGAGACCTGGACGTGGTCCTGGCCGCGCGCCCTACCGCGTGGCAGCCGGATCGCGACGAGCTGGAACTGTCGCTGCAGGCGATGCTGCTTCACAACATGCTGGGCCGGCTCACCTGGTCATTCTTTGGCGCGCTGGGCATCGGCGGCCCCGACGACCCTGATACCAGGCGCATCGCGCTGGAGCTCACCTACACCGTCATTGACGGAGATTGCGCCGAACCAGACCGCGGCCTGCCCGCGCTGGCGGCCGACGTGGCGACGAGACTGGCAAGGCTACCCAACGATCTGCTGTTCTGCCCTTTCGTGGAATGGTCGGCGCGCTGGCTGCGGGTGCATCCGGCGCCAGAGGATCTGCAGTCAGTCCTGGCGCGTCTCCCCGGTTTGCGCTGGGAGAGCTGCGGGTTGCGTCTCCTTCGCCCGCGACGCGGCACCCTGGTAGGCCGCGCTAGGAATGGCGCCGTAGCGATAGAGCGACATCTGTATCAGAGAGAAGGTTAACGGCATGAACCCCGGCGCTTCCCGGTCTACGCACTACGGTTTCCGCCCATCGCCGGCCAACGACGACCTCGAGATCGTCCTCACCCCTCCCACGGGTGGGCCGACGTCGTTGCGGGTCAGTTTAGGCGACCTGTTCGCTTCCGTCGACCCAACTGACGACCTGCTGGCCCAGGCCCACCGGAATCTCGAGGCAGAGTGCCGCCGACTGCGCTTCCGGCTCCCGCCCCTCGGCGAGCAACAGGCACGTGCCCTGAACGCCGCGATCACCGCCTACACGCTGAACAGGCCGGTCAGAGGCGCCATCGAGCTGCCCGTCCAACTGCTCGGCGATCCACCGCAAAACGTTACCCTGCGGCAGCTCCGCGACGAGCTGGACGCCCCGACGGTACACATCCTGTGCATCCCGGTGACGCAGGACGACTACCGGGCGATCACGGCTGCCGTCGGTAATCTCGCCGCGGAGACCGGCTACCTCCTCCACCAATGGAGCGATGGTGCGCCGGTCCATCCGGCGCTGCCACCGGCGCCGCCCCCGACCACGGCCACTACGGCTCGGGCCAGCGGACTCGGCGCCGCCCTGGTCCCGGTCGTGGAGCAATTCAGCAGGCTCTCCGGCGCCAAGCGCCTGTTGCTCCTGCACATGGTCCACGTCCACGTCGCCCTGGATACGACCGTGACGGGGGCGCTGATGCGAGCGGCCGACCAGTCCGCCGCGGGCACAACCATTCTGCTGCTGGTACCCGCCGACCAGCCGCCGTTCGTGCCAGGCATGCGCACGCTGGCGCTTGCCGGCCTTCCCTCGTTCGTGGAGGACTGGACCGAGCTAGCGAGGGGCGACCGGCTGGCCCGGCCCGATGGGCGGACTCGGGAGATACAGGAGATAGTTGGCCGTCTTACCGCCGATGGCACGGGCCCTCACAGCGTGGCTTTGCTCGGGCGTGCGGGCGTCGGCAAGACGTCACTGGCGCGGGCCGTCGCCTTCCGGCTTATCGAGCCCGCTTTTGCGGGCTGGCGCCTCCTCAACGTCCGGCTAAGCGCCCTGCAGGCAGATACCCATCTCCAAGGTGCCTTGGAAGGCAGAGTCGAGCAGTGGATCGCGCTGGCTGGCGAGCCACTGACAATCTGCTTTCTGGACGAATTTCACCGCACCGCCGCCTCCGCCACCGAGGGGACGGCGGCGCGCAGCTTGCTGGATCATCTCAAGGAGCCACTGGCAAGCGGGCACATGCGCCTGCTCGCCGCGACGACCGACGAGGAGTGGCGCCGCATGCACCTCGACGCGGCGATAGAGCGCCGCTTCCTTTGCATCACCATTCCGGAGCCGAGCGTAGAGGCGGCGGCGGAAATGCTGTCGTCGGCGGCGGACGAGATCGCCGAGGCACATCACAGGCCAATCTCCGGCGATATGGTGCGCTATGCCGCTCAGCAGGCGTCGCGGTACTTGCCGGGCCTCGCCCTGCCAGCGTCGGCCGATCGGCTGCTTCGCGAAGCCGTGGGCCTCGCCGAGCCCGGTCACGCTGTCACCGCGACGGTGATCGACGCCGCCGTCGCCAAGCTGAGCAACGCCATTGTTCCCGGCACGGAGCTGGCGCGACGGCTGATCACGGCTGAGGCATGCTTGGCGGAGCAAGTGATCGGGCAACCCTACGCGGTACACGCCGTCGCGCGCCAGTTGCGCAGCGCCGCCGTCTATCCGCCCAACGGACGAGGTCGGCCGGTAGCTTCCTTCCTCTTCGCGGGACCAACCGGCGTCGGCAAGACGGAGCTGGCGCAGCAGATCAGCCGCCTGCTGTGGGACGAAGACCGTGCGCTGATCATCGACATGGGCCAGTTCCAGGAGCCGCACCAGGCCGCTCACCTGTTGGGCGCGCCGCCAGGGTACATCGGGTACGACGAAGGCGGGAGGTTGAGCAACTTCATCCAGGATCGTGGCGCCTGCGTCGTCGTCTTCGACGAGGCCGAGAAGGCGCACCCGCGAATCTGGGACACCTTGCTTGGCATCCTAGATCGGGGCGAGGCAACGGATGGGCGTGGCCGCTCGGTCGATTTTCGCCGCAGCGTCGTCGTCCTGACGACCAACCTCCTCAGCGATGAGGTCGCCGGGGCGCTGCAAGATGGTAGGTGTGCCGCCCAGGGCGAGGAGTCCGTATTCTTTCAGGCCTGCGACGCGGAGGCAGTGCGCTTCGCCGAGATAGCCGTACAGCTCGGTAGCTTCCGCCGAGAGTTTCTCAATCGCATCGACGCGATCGTCCCCTTCGGCAGGCTTGAGGGAGCCGTCGTCGAGCACCTCCTCGACCGGTACGTGGACGAGACCAACACCAAGCTGGCCGAGCGTTGGGAGGTCCGCCTGCGCCTGAGCGCGGCGCTTCGACGGAAAGTCGTACAGGAGGGATTCAGCCCCACCTACGGTGCGCGGGGCCTGCGTCGTGCCTTCGAGCGTGTGGTGACCCACGCGCTGGACCAGGCGCTGCTCTCCGGACAACTACCGAAGAACACTTCGGTCGTCGCCGACCTTGGCCTAGGAAACCAAACGGTATTGTTGCGATCGCCAGGTGATGGAGTGACGCCGTGAACGCCTTTGCCAACGCGGCCGGACCCACCGCGACCGGACCCACCGCGACGACGGACGCCTTCGACCTGAGCATCGACGACGAGTTACGCTTGACCGCCCGCGATGTGCCGCGTGAGCTCCTGAGCGTCTTTCGTTCTCTCGGCTTCCTGACCGGGCGGTCTCCAGGCGCCGCGGCAGCTGAGGCCCTGCCGGCACTGTCTCGGCAGCCAGGGGTCGTGCGCCTGACCGGCACGCTCCTACCCTGGAGCGCCGATGAGTTGACGCGTATGTCGCGCCGCCGGCTGTGGCAGCTTCATGCCTCCTGGGAGCGTGGGGAGCCGTTAGTACGGGACATCCCGGCCGTCCTCGCGCCAGAGGTGGCATCGATGCTGACTCTCAAGCGCATCCTCGCTGCCAAGGAGCTTCGCTCCTGCCAGTTGTGCGCCTGGCGCTGCAAAGTAGACCGCCTGGCGGGAGCGCGTGGACGCTGCGGACTCGACCATCAGGCACGGCTGGCGCGCCTGTTCGTCAACCATGGCGACGAAGCGGAGATCTCGCCGTCGCTCGTCGTATCGCCGGCGGGCTGCTCGTGGCGGTGCCCCTTCTGCCAGTATCACCGCGCCCTGCGCACGGACGACGGTCAGGCCTGGGTCGCCGCCGACGTGGCGCGCGCGATCGTCCGATCGCGCGACATCGACGAATCACAGGGCGGCGTACTGGTAAAGACGCTGCAGTTCATGGGCGGCAACCCGGACGAAAGTTTGCCGGCCATCCTGGACACGCTGGAGGAGTTGGGCAACGTACCCAACGCGTCCACGCTCCCCGTGGTCTGGAACGCCAACGGCTACGCCACGGCCCGGACTATGCGCTTGCTGAAGGGTGTCGTGGACGTCTGGCTGCTCGACGTCAAGCACGGCAACGAGGCCTGCGCACGAAGGCTGGGTGCCGGTCCGCAGGCGGTTTCTACTGGCCGTTACTGTCTCCGGCTCGCGTCCGGCGGCACACATGAATCGTCACCGGCCGGAGTGATCGTTCGCTTGCTCATCCTGCCCGGCCACGTGCATTGCTGTGCGCTGCCGGTCCTGCGCTGGCTGGCGCGCTGGACGCCGGGGGTGCTGCTCAACCTGATGGCAGGCCAGTACGAACCTGCATGGCGAGCACGCCGGCGCGACGGCACTCCCGATCCGCGCTGGCCGGAGCTGGAAAGGAGACTCAGCCCCGACGAGAAGCGGACGGTTGTGGTGGAGGTGAGGCGCCTCGGACTGCGTGAGGTGGCCGCGCCCGCCAGCTCGGCGAGCGCCAGCGAATGGCTGCCGGCAGGAACAACAGGAGAGGAAAGCCACGGTGAATGAGGACACCCCCTGCCGGTGGTGCGGCACGATCCACGACGAGGCTGGATGCGCCTCGCAGGAGGCCGAGGAAAGCCGGCTGCGCGAACAAGGACTGTGGTACGGCACGGTCGGTGGCGTGAGCCAGGGCCCGGCCAGCGAGCGGCGCCCCGTTGATTACGGTCGGATCGCCTGCTCGGCGCTGGCCGTACTTGCCGGATATCTGACCCTGGCCAAGTCGCTGGACTGGCCGAGGGCCGTCACAGCGACTTGGCCAGTTCTCGCCTTCGGCACCATCGGGCTATTCGCCCGCTTCCGTGGCGGCCTGAACGCGGCGCTGGTCGCTCGTATCCTTCGCTCGTTTCTGGGCCTGCGGACGGGGAACGAGCACCTGGCGGAGTTCCGGTTACAACAACCTTCAGGCGGCATAGTCGTTTCCCAGCTGTGGTCGGCGCCCGGCGCCCTCGCGGCTGGCCAGGTTATCGCCGTCGCCGGACACCGGCGCGACGTTGCCGGCGTGCCGCGTTTGATGGTGCGTACCATCTTCCTTCGTGATACAGCCCGGCCCCTCGTGGCCGGAGTTATCCGGGGCTGGCAACCCTGGCCGTTGCCACTGGTCGCGCTGGCTTCGGCAGTGGCCTTTGCCATCTGGTGGTCGTTTGGAAGGTAGTAGCATCACGAGCACCGGCATCGAGCGGCTTTGCAATACAATGGGAACATTGCGGGCTGGCAGAATACCATGGGCGAGCGAAGGAAAAACGATGTCGATGCGGCTAGCTTGGCTAACGGATCTCCATCTCAACTTCGTCGGTCGTGCCGTGGTGGATGCGTTCTTCCAGGAGGTGGCCTCCGAACTACCGGACGCGGTGCTGCTTACGGGCGACGTAGGCGAGGCAGACAGCGTGGTCCCCTATCTCCTAGCGCTGGGAGAGCGGCTTCCCTGTCCGATCTACTTTGTGTTGGGCAACCACGACTTCTATGGCGACGGCGTGGAGGCGGTGCGAGATCGTGTATTGCGCTGCTGCCGGCAATCGTCGCACCTTCGGTGGCTGTCCGAAATCGAAGTGGTGGGCCTGACGGCAAGCACGGGACTCGTGGGACACGACGGCTGGGCGGATGGCCGCTACGGAGACTATTTACGCTCAAAAGTCGATCTCAACGATTACCACCACATCCAGGAGCTTACTGGGCTCACGCACGCGCAGCGTTTCGGCGTGGTGCAGCATCTGGGTGATGAGGGGGCAGCGCACCTTGATCGAGTGTTACCGCTCGCGCTTGCGCGCTACCGTAAGGTGATCGTCCTCACCCACGTGCCACCGTTCCGCGATGCCTGTCGTCACGACGGTCAAGTCCAAGACGACCAATGGGCGCCACATTTTGGCTGCCGAGCGGTCGGCGATGTTCTCCTGGAGGCCGCAACCGCACACCCAGACCGAGAGCTGATCGTCTTCTGTGGCCATACGCATAGCCCGGCGCACCTGACCATCGCACCCAATCTCACCGTAATCGTCGGCAGCGCCGTCTACGGGAAACCGGTTGTCCAAGCTGTGATGGATGCCGACTAGCATATTTCGGTAATGTCGGCGCCGACCGGCGCCGGAGTTTCGAGTTGCTCAACTCGGGAGTGACGGGATGTAAAGATCCTTGGTGCCTTGGGCCCAAGGCACCAGCTCTGGGCACATCGAGCTAGCGTCGAGTCCTGAGTTACGGAGCACGACGAAATGGCGAGTCCTGCCGAAAAGGCGTTGCAGCTACTGACACCTGTCTTGAACCAGGTCATGAACGGAACGCTCGACGCCCATGACGAGCTGTCGCTCCTGGCGGCCACAAAGGCTCTTCGCGAGCTACCGAGACTCGCGCAAATCAACGCGCTGGATGATGTGATCGGCGCCGACCTGGAGGACTGGGAGCAGCAAGGTGGCGATGTACACACCCTGAACCCCCTGGTCGCAATCGCGATGACTAATCTTTGCGCCGTTCGGCTGGCGAAGCGCGGTGGTATCTTCCCCTGGGCAAACGACACGTTGCGTACAATCTATACACTGTGGGCGATCGACACCGCTACACGCTGCCTAGTGGTCCGTTACGACAAGACCGGCAACGTGGCCGACCTGGACGCCGATATGAGGTTGCGCGAGGAGCGGGTACGCCTCACGCCGCCGGGCCCCGATAGGGATCTCGCCTTCCACAACCTAGCCGTCGCCCTTGGTAAACGCTATGCACGTGACGGCAGCCCGGCCGACCTGACGCGACGCATCGGAACCCTTGAGGAGGCGCTCTCCCTCGCCCCCAACAGCCCTCACCGACCCATGCTGCTCCAAAACCTGGCGGTCGCCCTGGGTGCTCGCCACGCCAGCCATGGGGATTCGGCGGACATTGAAAGGAAGATCGCCCTTCTGGAGGAGGCGGTTCGACTCACTCGAGACGGCCCCGATCGTGGCACGTATCTTTACAACCTAGCGCTGTCGCTGGGCGACCGTCAGGCTGGCCAAGGCGACGCTGCCGACCTTGACTGGCGGATCACGCTCCTGGAGGAGGCGGTGTCGCTCACCCCCACCGGTACTAACCGCTCCGCTCGGCTTAACAACCTGGGCGTCGCCCTGGGTAGCCGCTATGCGCTGCGCAACAACCAGGCCGACCTGGAGGGCGCGATACGGACTTTGGAGGAGGCGGTGCGCCTCAGCTCGGCCGATCTTGACCGCGCCAGGTGCCTCTGCAATCTGTCAGCCGTCCTTGGCGACCGCTACGCGCTGCGCAGCGACCCTAACGATCTGGACCGGCGTGTCGCAGTGGCGGAAGAAGCGGTCGGGCTCACCCCCGCCAGCCCCGGCCGCCCCGGACGGCTCAGCAACCTAGCTCTCGCCCTGGGCCAGCGCTACGCCCGCAGCGGCAACCCGGCTGACTTGGCTCGCGAACTCGCCCTTCTGGAAGAGGCGGCCGCCCTTACGCCGACCGGTCCCGAAAGGCTGACCATCCTGGAAAACCTGGCCGTCGCCTTGGGAGACCGCTACGCGCTGCGCGGCGACCCGGCCGACTTGGACGGGAGCATTCATCTCCATGGAGAGGCCTGCGCCCCTGATGGTCCCCACCAGCCCGGCTGGCTCAGCAACTTGGCTGTCGCCCTGGGCCAGCGTTACGCCCGAAACGGCGACCCGGCTGACCTGGAGCAGCAGATCACCCTGCTGCGAAAAACCGTGGCACTCGCTCCCAATAGCCCCAACCAACCCAGGTGGCTCAGCAATCTGGCAATCGCCCTAGCTGACCGCTACGATCGAAGCGGTGATCCTGCCGACCTGGAGGGGCGCATCACGATGCTCGAGCAGGTGACGGCCCTCCTCCCCGATAGCCCTGATCGCGCCATCGTAAATAGCAATCTAGCTAATGCCGTGGGAGAGCGATTCGACCTGTACGGCGACCCGGCCGACCTGACGCGGCGCGTAAAGCTGGCGGAGGAGGCGCTTACTTCCGGTGCAGACGGCGCTCACCGGCCCGCGTTGCTCGCGAACCTTGCTCTCGCGTTGGCCGACTACGACCGCTGGCACGGCGACTCGAGTTACGTGGAGCGGCGGATCACTCTGCTCGAGGAGGCGAGCACCCTCACACCCGGCAGCCCCAATCAACCCCTCCGACTCAGCGACCTAGCCAACACCCTGGTCGAGCGCTACGATCGGCGCGGCGAACCCGCCGACCTGGACCGGGCAATCGGCTTGCTGAAGGAGGCACTCGCCACTGCGCCGAGCGGTCCACGGCGGTCCATCATACTCAACAACCAGGCGGTGGCAATTGGCCGCCGATACGCCCGTCGTGGCGACCGGACCGACCTAGCGCAGTGGCTGCGTCTACTCCGCGACGCCTTGCGTCGGACCGGCGACTCCGCAGCCCCATGGCTGGCGCGCAATCTATTGTTAGCGTTGCTGACTCTGGCACAACGCCATCCGACTGCGGCCTTCGTCGCCTACCATAAAGCCACGAGCGCCCTCGACCGCGGCGCTCGGGCGCTGGAGTGCCGGCTCCTGCTGGCCGAGGAGCGCGACGAGGCCGCCCTGCTCGCCCGGCACGGCGACCTCTACGATCGGCTCGTTAGCCTGCATCTCCTCCTCGCCGACGACAAGGAGGTGAACGATCCCGCCGCCGCCGCCGTGCACCGGCGGGCGGCCTACCTGGCGGCGGAGCGGGGCAAGGGACGCCGCGAGGCCGCCCTGCTGGCCGCCCGCGCGGCCCAGCCGCGCGAGGAGGACGCTCAGCGCCTGCTTCCCGAGGTCGAGCGGCTGCGCCGCGAGCTGGCCGCCCTCTACGCCCGGCTCGTCAGGGGCTCGGGCACCCGGGGCCTCGCGCCGGCTACCCGCGGGGGCTGGCTGGGCGAGGGCCCCGCCCAGTTGGCCGACCCCGAGCTGTCGCTTCCCGGCGATGAACCATCGGTCGGCGACGAGGAGGCGGCACGGCTGCAGGGCCGGGCGGACCACGTCTGGGCGGAGTTGCGGGCGCGGCTGGAGGCGCTGGCCCAGAGCGACCCCGACTTCGCCGCCCTGCGCGGCTTCGCCGACCCCCAGCCCCCGGAGGCCGTGGCGGCGGCGCTGCCGCCCGGCGGCGCCCTCGTGCTCCTGTACCCCCTGCCCGATGAGCTCGCCTGGTTCGCCCTGCCGGCCTCGGGCGCGGAGGGTGCGGCGGCGATCGACGGCCTGGCGGCCGGCACGGTGGCCTTCCGGCGGGCGGAGCTGCACCGGCTGGCCGTGGCCGTGGCCGCCGCCGCCCGCTCGGCGGCCGCCCTGCCGCTCACGGCCATCACGACGCGCGCCGCCCTGGGCCGCCGGGTGGACACCGCCCTGCTGGCCCCCCTGGCCGGCGCGCTGCACGCGGCGCTCGCGCCGCACCTGCCCCCGCCCGACGCGGACCATCCACCGTCGCTGGTGCTGGTGCCGACGGGCGCCCTGCACCGCCTGCCCCTGCACGCCCTGCCCTGGCCATCCGACGACCAGCGCCTGCTCGACGGCTACGCCGTCTCCTACGCCACCACCGGCGACGTCCTCGCCTTCACGGTGCCTCGGCCCAGCGCTGCGGGCGGGGCGGCCGCCCTGGCCCCCGGCCTTTCCCCAGACGGCCGGCCGGGCGACCTGCCGGGGGCGCTGGCCCAGGCCTGCCGTCTGGCCGCGAGGTCGGGCGGCGGCCTGTGGTTGCGCCGCGAGGCATCCGTCGCCCGCCTGCTGGACGACCAGGTCGCCGCCAGGGTGCGCTGGGTGGCGCTGGCCACGCACGGCATGGCCGGCGGCGCTGAGGCCGCCCGATCCGGGCTGCTCCTCTACGACGCTGCAGGCGCGGAAGGGGTGTGGCTGACCGCGCAGGAGATCATCGCGCACTTGCCGCTGGCGGGGGTGGAGCACCTGGAGCTGGGCGCCTGCTCCACTCACGCCGACGACCCGGCCCCGGGCGACCGGCTGGCCGGGCTGCTGCGGGCGCTCTTGTATCGCGGGGCCAGGAGCGTGGGGGCGACGCTGCTGCCAGTGGGCGACGCCGCGGCAGCGCTGGTGAGCTCTCGGACCTGGGCGGCCCTGCTGGGCGGCGAGGCGAACAAGGCCCTAGCGCTGCGGGCGGCAGTGCTCCGGCTGCGCGACAGCACGGGTGCGGAGGCGCGGGAGGCGTTGGGGGAGCTGGCGATGGCTCCGGGACTGACCGAGGTTGAGCGGGCGAACCTCTTATCCGTGGCGGCGGCGCTCGGGGAGCAGGCGCGGCCCTTCGCCTCCACCCTGGACTGGGCCCCCTTCGTGCTGCACGGCGCCCCGCTCGTCGCACCGTCGTAGCTGGCCCGGCATAGAGGGTGGCCGGTACCGTGTCGCCGGGATAGGAGCGGATTCGCTTACGCTGCAGCGCAGATGGGGGCACCGTGGAGGACGAAGGGTGACCACATCTCGGTGGCCTGGAATGGCCTCTCGGTGACCGGTACCAGCTCCAAGTCTGCTGCCCAGGCCAGGACCTGTCGGGCGGCGGGGTCGCCCTCGGGCAGGGCCGCCGCCAAGGCCCGGAAGGTTGCCGCTGCCTGCAGTCCCGTCCATACCCGTAGCCGTTGTACCGCTTGCCGTAACGCCTTGGCCTTGTCCGGCTCGCCGTGCAGTAGCGCCTCCAATGTCCAGAGGCCGATGAGGGCTGCTACCGGGTCATAGACCCGCCATAATGTCGCCTGCACGCTGCGCGCGCCTCGATAGAGGAAGGCACGGACGAGTCCTGCCAGGCGGTCTCCCGCTTCCGGGTCGTCGGCATGCGTGGAGCAGGCCGCCAAGAGTAGGTGCTCGACGCCGGCAAGATCCAATCGGGCCAGGATTTCCGCCGCCGTCAGCCAGACTCCCTCGTGGTGTGTCCCGGCGTGCAGCAGCAGCCCCGAGCTCGGCCCTCCGGCGACACCGTGGGTGGCGAACAATGCCCAGCGCACGCCGGCCGCGACGTGCTCATCGAGCAATCGTCCGATCGTAGCCTCCTCGCGCAGGTAGGTGGCACCGCCGCTCGCTCTGCCCACGGCGGCCGCCAGCGCCAGCGTGCCGGCTGGCTCGGGATCCCCCGGTTGCTCCGCCAAGCCTGGCGCTAGCGCCACGAGCCCAGTTCCCACGGCTGGCTTCTGCCGCGCCAGCACGACGACGTCGGCCGAGCTGGCGTAGCTGACGACGTAGCGGTCGAGTAATCGGGTGCTGGGCCGCGGCCAGGGCAGCGCGTGCAGGGGAAGGCGATGGAGCGGGCCGGTTGGCACCAGCACCAGCGACGGTGGGCGATCCGGGCTGGGCGGAGGGAGCAGCGGTGCGAGCGCCGGGTACAGCCACCATCCAAGGCGGCGCAAGGCAACGTCGAGATCGTCGTTCGTTGCCGGTCCGCCTCCCGACAAGACATGGCCAACCAAGCTGGCCAACGCCTCTGTACCCAACAGCGTTATCTTATCGAGCGCCTCTGCCCTTTCAGATTGATGCTGGCGGGGCATCTCGATCTGAACCGCAATCTGGACGGCGCGCAAGTCAGCCTCGACGCCGTCGACGCCGCTCCATTCTTTGCTCCGCAACACGAAACACGCGATGCTATCCGGCAGCGGATAGAGAAGCACGAGGGCTCCGCCGCGCGGCAGCGCCTCCACCACTGCTTCCGGGGGCTGGGGTGGGGCAAAGGCGCGGATGCTGGCAAACTGCGGATCGGAGCGCGCGAGCTGCTCCAAGGAGGCGTGGAGCCTCTGCCAGGTCTGATCGGCCTCGCCCTCAAGTTCCGCCCGCCGCGCGGGTTCGAGGCGGCCGAGCGGTTGTCCCTCCGGTGAGGCGGCATCGGCCTCGAGTCGTCGATACAGCGCCGCCAGCTCTTGCCGCAGCCGCTCGATTTCCGGCGCCAGCTTCTGGGCCGTCTCTTCCTGAGGGAGGACGGCACAGCCGGCGAGCATTGCCGCCTGACGCCGTCCCTTCCCCCGTTCAGCGGCCAGGTAAGCTTGGCGATACCGGGCAGCCGCCTCACCGCGATCGCCGGCCGCCTCAGCTTGCGCCGCCAGCCGTAGGTGCAACACGACTAACTGGTCGAACCGATCGCCATATTGTTCCAGGAGCGCCGCTTCGGTCCGCTCGAAGCTCACGTCGAGGAGCTGCTCCAACGCCTGTGCTGATTCCTCAAGATCGTCCACAGCTTTCCGAAGACCAAGCACGTACCCCGGCGCATCCGGCGTGCGCTCGGCGGCTTCTTGGTGCAGCTCGGCGGACAACCGGAAGAGCCGGACCGCCGTGCCGGCGCGGTAGACAGCGCGGTCAGCCCCGAACGCCCGATACTGCCGAATCGCGTCGTCGCAGAGCGTCCGCGCCGTGGTGGGCTCGTCGTGCAGCCAGGCGACCGCCGCCATGTTCAGGAGGATATCGACACGCAAGACACGTGCCCGGGGCTCTACCTCATCAAGGTCGTGCGTCAAATTTAGCGCCTCGCCCAGCGCACCAAACGCCATGACCTGAGCCGTTCGCGGCGAGGCCCCTACGATCATGCGCTCAAAGGCCTTCTGCTCCTTTACTTGGTCCACGTCGAAGGCGCCTCCTGTGTTGCCAAGGTCGACATAGGCCAGCCCTTGATTCAGAAGGGCGCCGCACAGCTCCATGCAGCACTTCGGGTCATCCGCGACTAGTTCGCGCCAGAGGCCGACCGCCTCCCGGAGGGCGTCGAAAGCGGCATCCGCCAGGTGGGGTTCGTGCCGTCGGCCGTAAGCGGCGCCGAGATTGCCCAGCGTGTGCGCGAGCGGACTCTTGAAGAAGGGATCGATCTTGGCGAGAGACCGATAGGCGTCGATTGCTTCCTTCAGCTCCTCGATTGCCACACTATGCTCTGCTGCCGGCGACATCAGCCTCGCCGTCGCTCGGTAGACGAGGAAATGCGTCCGGCACGGCTCATCGTTGAGTTGCTCGCTAAGTTTCACGCCCCGGTCCAGCGCCTCAAGCATAACTTCCAGCAATTGCGCCTGCTCTTCCGCCGACCACTGTTCGGAGTCGGCCATAGCGGGCGTGGTCAGCACGCAGACGAGCAGATGGACCGTGAGCGCCTCCTCGTCGCGTCCTTCCTCCTGAAGCTGCGTCACCAGGCGAGGCAGCCGAGCTAGTGGCGCGAGTTCAGGAGTGCGGTCGCGCAAGGCGCGCAGGAGCAGTTGGACGTCTTCTTCTGTTTCGGCGGCGGCATCCACCGCTCGACTCAGGTAGGTCGGATCAGCGAATCCGTAGAACATGCGAGCCAGAAGCTGCCACGACGGGCGTTTATGCGGAAACCACTCGGAAAAGATCGGCACGCCGTTCTGCTCGGCCTCCTCGTGGACATGCAACATCTCCGATTCGCGGTTGAGCATGCTCAGGACGATACCAAGCATAAGCAAAGCCTGCCCCAGGAGGTCGCGGTGCCGGCTATTCTCCTTCGTGAGCACCCTAGCAATGGACGCCGCGTCTGCCAGCAGCGACAGCGCCATCTCCTCTTTAATCCGGAGCTTGGTCAGCGCCCTCCCGGCGTAGAAGAGCGCCCAGGCGCGAGGCACCTGAGTCTCGGTCCCGGTCTCCTTGGCCTCATCCAGTTCGCGCGATCGCTGGGCGATCTCGCGTGCCACGTCGACGATCTCGCTTGTCACGCCCAGCTCTGACAGCACTGAGGCGTAGGTTCCGAGCGCCCACAGCAACCCCGACCCAGCTTCAGGACGACGGCTAAGGAGGTCACGATAGTTGTCACAAGCCTCGCGCAGTACGTCGCGCGCTTCCCCATACTGGTCCTGCTGTGCAAGCGCCTGCCCCTTCGCCACAAGGGACCATGCAATCTGCAGCGCCACGACAGGATCCTCAACACTGAGCTGACGCATGTCGTCGACCACGCCGGCAATCCGTTCAGCCGCGGAAGAATCGCTCCGCAATGCTGGTCCGGACGCCATATGCTCGAAGATGAGGGATGCCTGCTTGACCATGCCGCGCATCATTTTCGCGCTGGTAAGCTGATCAGCAACGGTCGAGTCGGTGTCAGTGGCCGCTTCGAAGTGGCCAATCGCCTCCTCCAGCATGGTCTCTGCACTGGACGCATCTCGCCGGACGATTAGCGCAGCCAGGGCAAGCGCTCCGAGGGTCTGGGCGAGCCGCGTTCGGTAGGTTGCCAAGTCGTCCTTGGCAAGGCGCTGGAAGATGGAGATGGCCTCCTCCAGTAACGGGGTCGCCGGTTTCAGCTCTCGTCCTGCTTCTTCTATCGCTGATCGAAACTCGTCCGGCGATCCCAAGTTACTGAACGCGGTTTCGAGGAGCGGCATCGCTCGAGGTAGATAGCTGGATCCCAAAAGCTGGCAGGCACGGGCCAGTTGTCCCTGGAAGCGGGTATCGCCCGTCGCCAGGGCGCGGTAAAGATCGATGGCCGCGCGTAGCGAGGAGCGCGCCTCCTCGTATCGGCCCTCCTGCGCGAGGGTCTTGCTCAACTCGACGAGTCGCTCCGCGACCAGCGGATCAGGCGACGCCTCCGGAACAACAGAGCGCTGAAGCTCCACTACGGCTCCCCGGGCCATTTCCGTCTTTATGCGCCTACAAGCAGCAACTGCCGTTTCGATTGCCGCGACCTCGGCACGAATGTCCGACTGTACCTCCTCCATCCCTTTGGGATCGAGAGCCGCGCGGAGTTTGTCGATAAGGACGCCGGCAGCCTCGTCGAGCGCGCTCCGGTCCAGCTCGACGTCGATTGCTCCAATGACGATGCGGACCACCTTGCCGAGTATGAACAACTGAGCGATGGGGAACTGAGAGCTCCTGAGCTTATGCTGTACAACAGCAGCGAAGCGCTCCAACTCCTCATTGACAGGCATCGCCTCATCAGACAATGGCGGGTTGTCTTCAACGTCCGCCGGGCCAATCAGGCTAAGACGAGCCAGCACGGCAGCGCCAAACGGCGTGAACGCCACCGTCTCCGACGCCGCGTTCCGGAACGCGCCGTCAGTCAGCACGGCGGCCTCGAGCCAGTAGATGGCGACAGCGGCTGCCGTCGTGGGCCGCTCGTGCCGGAAACGTTGCTGGAAGAGCGATGGTTCGTGGCCCGTCAACCGCCAGTGCAATTCGCTGGCATCCGGGGCGAAGCGGGCTAGATTGCTGGCCAGGACGTTCGCCACTTCCGACGGCGGGAATGCCAGTACATTCGCGATGAAGTCGTCAAGCTCCACGCTCGGGCCTCCTCAGCAGGCTTCGCAACTGGCCAGTGAAAACCCATGGTCACTATGCGGTCCAAAACGGGTAGCTCAGTATCCCCGCATTGGACCGTCTCACGATTGCCGGCTCCTCTACATTTATTGGAGGCCAGCAGACGAAAAGCTATCCCTCAGGCCCAGGCGTGGCAGCCCATAGTATCTTGGCGTGAGCTCGCTAGCGGCAAGCCTTATTCCGGCACACCTAGGTACATTCCGGACGCCGCCAACCTTCCGAATGGTCAGGCGCTTTTGGTTTTCCCTGGAACTGGCAAACCATCTAGCAGATGGCGGGAGACTGAAGGACTTCCGCAGACCAGTGTAATGGACTCAGCCCGGCAGCCGAATGTGACACCAAGCGCAGTTAGCCACCATCTTCCCGTCCTGCCCTGGGTCATACGTCAGGACGTGTTTGCCATCAGAGGTTCTTGGGCATTTGCTGTTGCGGTTCTTCAGCAGTTGCTCATAACTAATGGCAGGTCTGTCCGTAGAAGAATCAGGCATGGGGTATTCCTTATCCAACTAACGCGACGCTCCAGCGAATCGCCGATCGCCCCAAGGCCGTCCAGCTTGTCGCCTGGCAGTGCTAATGGCCGACATCGCACGCCATGGTCATGCGATCCAGCAAGAAACCTCCTCAGATGCGATTGCTCCCGTGGGGCAATTGTTAATGTAATGCAACCGAGCGTAGTTGTCAAGCTCAGGCTGACCGAAGTACTATCACCGCCCGGAGAACTGAGCGCTTGTTGATATACCTGGACACTCGCCGCGACTGGGTGCTTGTCCGCTATGTATTAGCGTCCCCCCGCCTGCGCGTGGCGTGACTCTTGGTTGGTGAACGGTGGCAACACATTCCGCCTCATGTCTGGTGTGCATTACGTCGATGATCGATTGTTCCGTCTTCACCCAGAGGCGCAGTTGCGGGTCAAGAGGAATGAAGCACGCGCAGCGTGCTGCCGTCACATATGGACTGACGGCCGACCTTTTCACCAAAGGAGCTGTCGTGATCCACTGCCTACTACGGCTGAGATCAGAGGGGCGCGACGCGGCGGACAAGCTCGCGCTGCCACTCAAAGCGGACGGATTTCTCGCCATGCTCGACCTAGCAGGTCACATCGCCGGGAGCGTCACAAACGATGCCGCCCGGCAGGAGGAGATCTTTCGTCAGATCGCACGGCGTGGCTACTGGCTCAACTGGACCAACGATGCGCATGGCTACTCTGCTCTGGTAGTCCCAGTCATCTGGCCGGAACTGCCGCCGGGTGTGAATACCACCGGTGCTGGCGATGCCACGTCGGCCACCTTCGCGGTGATGCCGCGACTCTGAGTCCGGCCCCGCCTTTCGGCTGCCGCCCACACGTGCCTTTCACACGCCCGCGCGTCGCGCGTTGTAGGGAGTAGGTACGGGTCTCCAGGCGGCGCCGGCAGCGGTTGCTCGGACGACCTTGGGCGCCCCTCTGCCGCAGAGGACATCGTGAGCGATCCACGCTCGTCATTGGAGCGGATCAAGTTTGAGGGGAATCCCGAGCCCCGCTGCCCGGTCGTGCTACTCCTGGACACGTCGAGCTCGATGGGAGGCGAGCCCATCCAGCAATTGAATGACGGGCTGCGTCTCTTTGAGCAGGAGGTCAAAAACTCGCCTGAGGCGTCGGTTAGGGTTGAGCTGGCCGTGGTTCCTTTCGGCGGCGGTCCGCGAGTGGTCGATGGTGCTTCCGGGGGTGCACAGACCTTGGAATGGAACGCTGCCAAGGCGTTCGTTACCGCGGGCGACTTTCAGGCGCCGAGCTTCACGGCCATGGGCGATACGCCGATGGGCGAGGCGGCCAGGCGTGCGGTCTCCCTATTGACGGACGTCAAGGCTATCTACAAGCGAAACGGCATCGACTACTACCGCCCCTGGGTCGTCCTGATCACGGACGGTCAGCCAACCGACGACGGCTGGCGGGAAGCAGCCCGCATGCTTCGCACTGAGGAGTCCCGCCGCGGCGTCACGGTGTTCGGAATCGGCGTAGATCAAGCGAACATGGCCCAACTGGGCGAGTTTTGCACTCGACAGCCGCTCCGGCTCCGCGGACTGGCCTTCCGTGAGTTCGTTCTCTGGCTCTCCAATAGCCTGAAGTCGACATCGCAGAAACGAGCCGGCGAGCAGATCGCGCTCCCCGCGCCTTCGGATTGGGCCGCGGTCGACACGTCGACCCGCTGACCATGCTTGAGCAGACCGTGTCGCTTCGCCCCAGGCCGACCTGGAGGTTTGTCGCCACATCGCTGACCGGGACATCGCATCTGGCAGCAGGCATCCCATGTCAGGATGCCTGGCGATGTCGGGCTCTTCCCACGGGCGAGATCATCGTTGCCGTCGCCGATGGCGCCGGCTCCGCTTCCCTAGCAGCGGAGGGGGCTGAAGCAGCGGTCGGCGCGGCCATCGACTCGCTGGCAGCTCACATTGCTATAAGGTACATCTCGGCAGACGATGCGCCAGCACTCATGCGACGAGTGTTCCAGGATTGCCAAGCTGCGGTCATCGATCGGGCTGCTCAACTGCAGGTCGAGCCTGATGAGCTGTACACCACCCTATGCTGCGTGGCCGTCACCGACAACCTAACGGCAGTCGGCCAGATTGGCGACGGCATCGCCATTCTCGACTCGGGTGACCGGGTCTCCGTCACCGCCATCTCGCCCCAACGGGGTGAGTTCGCCAATGAAACGTACTTCCTCACGATGCAGTCGAGTTTGACTTTCCTGGAAGTGAGGGTGCTACCGGAGATGGTCCATGCCTTAACCCTTACCACGGACGGACTGCTAACCCTGGTCGGGCAGGGACCTCACTTCGCCCCCAACGAGGAAACGCTCTCCCACCTATTCGACTTTCTGGCGGCATCCTCCGACCTTCAGAGCGCCCAGCAGGATCTGGCGGACTGGCTCCGTGCAACCGTCCAGCCCCGGGTGCGCGACGACTTGACGCTCCTGCTGGCCATGCGTTCGTAGGGTCGAGCGGCTCCCACCACGAAAGGTGAGGGCGCATCGAGACGAGGAGGGCGGGATCGTGGGCTATCGCGACGACCACGGCAACACCGTCCTCCTCGAACCGCCCTTCAAGACCGCCGGAGAGGCCAGCATCAGCAAGCTGTCCGATCGCCCCGATCGGGTGGCCAAGATCTATACCGATCCTCCGACACCGGCGTATCGGGACAAGCTGCGCTGGATGCGTGACCATCCGCCCGCGGACCCAAATCTGGCCTCGGGCCATGCCTCCGTCTCCTGGCCGGAGGGGCTGCTGGACGATGAAGCCGGAGCATTAGCAGGATACGTGATGCCCTTCGTGGGCAACGCCGTCTCGATCTTCGAGGTGTTGAACGTCCGCTACCGCGCTCGACGGATGCCGCATTTCCACCGTGGCTACCTGTATCGCACGGCTCGCAACCTCGCTGCTGCCATCGAGCTAGTCCACGCCCGCGACTACGTGATTGGGGACGTAAACCAAGCAAACGTTCTGGTGACGCCGGCCGCGCGGGTCACGCTGATCGACACCGATTCGTTCCAAGTGACCGAGCGTCGTAGGGAAGGAGACGTCATCCATCGCTGCCCCGTGGGTGTGCCGGACTACACGCCTCCCGAGCTGCAAGGTCGTCCTTTCGCCGACGTTGATCGTACATCGGAGCACGACCGCTTCGGTCTGGCCGTGCTGATCTTCCAACTGCTCACGGAAGGCAACCATCCATTCCGGTCGCTCTGGCTGGCAACGGGTGATCCTCCTATGCTCGGTGAGAAGATACGGCTTGGCTACTTCCCCTACGCTCAACCGCGACGGGGCCCGGCAGCGCCACCGTCCGGCTCGAGCCTCCTCGATGACGTCGACCGTGACGTCGCAACGTTGTTTCTGCGATGCTTCGCCAACGGGCACGACCGTCTAGACCAACGCCCATCGGCCAGCGAGTGGGCGCGCGTGCTCGAAGCCGCCGAGTCGCAGCTCGTGCAATGCGCTCACGGCCACGCCAGAGAGGCGCATCGGGATCACTGCTCGGAGTGTGCCGCGGCCAATCTCCGCCCGCCGATCCCTATGACCATCCCGGCTCAGCACCAAGGCAGCGGTGCAGCGCCCGCGGCGCCAGCTCAACCACCTGTGGCTCCTTTTCCGGTTGCGGTGCCACCGACACATATGCCGCCGCCGATCACCGTACCGCCGATCGTCCCGCCAGCAACTCCGCCAACAATCCACCCGGCGGTCACCCCGCCGGCCTTTCAGCCGGGGGCGATGCCCACCGTCGTGCCGCCCGCTGCCGCGGCGCCAATTCCGCCGCTTCAACCCGCCGCGGGCGCAAGGCTGCCTACACCACTGATCGCCGCGCGCCGACAGCCGCCACAGCGCCTTGTCGTAGCCGTAATGGCGGCGCTGTTACTCCAATTGCTCATGCTGGTTCACCTCGCGACCTTGCCTCCGCTCCGGGTACCGGCGGTGCCGGCCAGCGTCGTTTCACCTGCCGCTCGCTTGCAACGGGTTGCGGAGCAGCGAGAAATGCGTCTGGACTTGCGTCTCAGTCGGGGTTCTCAAGTAGCGGCCACGCCATAAGGGGCGGGGCCTGCCAGCGCACGGCACGATCATGGTTGCACACGGCCTCCTGCTTCTCCGTTGTCCTGTTTGATCGGCGTCACGAGGTAGTCGGTACGCGCTCGTTGGTGGGCTGGCGATTTGGATTCGTTGGGCAACCCGGAGCGAGGTAACTGGCGACTGGTCGCGTTGGGCGGAAAGAAATTCTCGATGGCTCGATCGTCAGTGCTTCGGTTGTTTCCCTTGCTGGCGCTGCTGGCTGTGCTGAGCGCGTGCGCCAGGGGGCCTGTGGGCGGCGCGGCTTCGCCGCAGCCAGGGGATCCACCCGCGTCGACGCCGCCAGTTCAGTCGAGCAGCTTCCAGGCAAAACTAATTGCGGAGGCCTGCGAATGGTCGATGCCGACCACGCCTCCGGGCAAGTGTTTTGGCAAGAGTCCTTCCGGATACACCTTGACCGCGATTCTTCGCTACGGCAACCGTTGGCAGATTTGGGATCCGGTGACGAAGGACTACGCCTTCGTCGACGCGGCAGTGCTCGATCTGCCTTCGGGCGCGTCGGCCACCGTAGTCCCAACCGCCAACAGGACCACCGTCATCTGCATTGACCAGTCGAAGAGCTATCGCTACCGCCAGGCCGCGCTCACCTCCGTCGCCGCGTTGATCATGGCTACGGCGCGGTCCGGCTACGTGTACTACGTCCGCTGGATCGATCAGGACTCGTACGGCCAGGCCGCGGAGATCATGCCTGCCCTCACCATTCCACCCGTCACGCCCGTACAGCAGGCCGAGGCGACGCCGACTCCGACTTGCAACGCATTCGATCTGAAATGCCGTAAGGAGGAGGCCAGTACGAGCTCACAGCACGCTCCGTCGCCCGCCGTGGCGGTTCAGACCATTGCCGGAAGGCTTGCCACGCTGCCGGCAGCGACCAGCTCCGAGTCGAGCAGCAGCGACCTGCGCGGATGTATCGAAAAAGCCTCCGAGCTGCTGGCGAATGCGTCTGGTGAGAAGTACTTGCTGGTCGCCACGTTTCTGGATCGGCCGGACCAGCCTCCTCCTGACGCTCGACTCGACGTCGTGAAGCTGCGCTTCTTTGACGTTCAGTGTGATGATCACACGGCCTGTGACGCGGCCAAGAAGCGCTGGCTGGCCATGCGCGACCAATATTACCTGGCAGACGACGTTCGCTTTCTGGATCCCGAGGAGGACCTGTCCACCACCGTCAAATGACCAGTGAGTCTGGTGCCGCGCCAGACGACCGATGGAACGAAAGGCACGGAGTCTATGGACAGCCTGAACCTGATGTACCTGATCGCCTTGGCGTTCGCCGCTGTGGCCGGCGTCGTGCTGCTTGCCATGCTGCGCAACCAGATCGTCGCGTTCGGCGCCGCCGCATTGGCCTTTGTTGGTAACATACCGACCGTCATTGTGCGTCTCATCCACCACGCAGTGCCGGTCCTCAGCCAATGGATTCACGATACGCTCGATGGGCTGGCCTATCGGAACACCACTGCCTCATCGGCCCCGCCTCCAGCAGGGTGGGTAGGTTGGAGCCTCATCGGTCCGTTCATCTATCTTATCGCCTTTCTATTGATCAGCGCTGGCGATTTCTACTTCAGCGTGCTCGGCTTTGCGGCGCTGCTCGGCCGCGGCTCTCCTAGCCTCGGCGCCCTACCGTTCGGACTGGACGTCGCCGCCGGTGTCCTGTTCGGGAGGCTGTCCGTCATCTTCGGCTTCATGCTGCTCAACCTGCACGGTGGCACGCCGATCCAGCGCCCATGGTCGAACTTTGGTCAGCAGGAGCAGCTGTTTCTCAAGAGGCTGGCCGCGGTCTGCCTGATACTCACCTGTCTTGCCGGCATCAGCTTTACCGTGTGGAGACAGCTGCAAATTCCGCCGCCTTCGGTCGACGTGCAAGCCTACGAGCCGCCCGGACCGTCGAACTCAGTGCTCCCAGTATTCGTCTGGACATTGCTCGCGGTGTTGCTCGTCGTCGGCAGCGCCGCCACGGGCTGGGCCACCTTCGCTTCCTCCGGCGGCCTCTGGGCGCTCCTACTGCTGGTCCTTCGTGGCACCCTCCACGTGCTCCTGGCCCCCGGCTACCTCATTGTCCACCTTCTTCGCGCCACAGTGACCGTCTTCGCGGCCGCGCTGGACGTGCCGGCCAGCCTAGGGCGCGGTCTGTGGAACGGCTTTGCCGGCAGCCGGCTCGGGCAAAACATGGGCATGCAGCACCTTACCTTCGATCCCGTACCGCTGATTTGTGCCGACATCAACACTCCGCTCTTCTGAACGGCGTGGGCGAATATGTCCGGAAGGGGCCGGCGGAGCCAGGCAACGACCGTGTAAGAGGTCAGATCCTGGGACTAGGCTGGGCGAAGGGAGTAGGAGCGGGTTGACGGGGGGGCGCCCGGCGGGCAGGATCGGCGGATGATCATGCCGCCCGTGTCGGCCGACGAGCTCGCCGCCCCTGGCTTGCGCCGGGCGCTGACGGCGGAGCGGGGGAAGCGCGCGGCGCTGGAGCAGGAGCAGGCGCGCCTGCTCGGGGTGATCGCGCGGCAGAGTCAGCGGCTGGCCGAGTGGACTGAGCAGCAGCAGGCGCTCCAGCGGCAGGTGCGGGAGTTGCTCGCGCGCGTCGAGGCGCTCGGCGCCCAGAACGCGGCCCACGCGGCGGAGGTCGTGGCGCTGCGGGAGGAGAACGCCCGGCTGCGCGCGGCCGGCGGCGGTGGGGAGCGGCAGGGAGCGGCGGCGCGGCGGCCGCCGGCCTTCGTCAAAGCCAAGGCGGCGCCCCGGGGCAAGCGGGCGCGGCGCAAGCGGGCGGCGGAGCACAATCGGGGCCGCAAGCGGCTGGGGCCGGAGCGGGAGACGCGCGAGGTGCGGCATGCGGTCGCGACCTGCCCCCACTGCGCGACCGCGCTCGCGGGCGGCTGGGAGCGGCGGCGGGTCCAGGTGATCGATTTGCCGCCGCCCGCGCCGGTGGAGGTGACCGAGCATGTGCTGGTGACGCGGCGCTGTCCCGGGTGTCGCGCGCTGGTGCGTCCGGCGCCGCCGGGGCGGGCGGCGGGGCGGATCGGCCAGCGCCGCTTCGGGCCGCGGCTCTTGGCGGCCGTCGCCGTCATGCACACCAGCGAGCGGCTGCCCTTGCACCACATCCAGGCCCGGTTGGCGCGGGAGCACGACCTGCATCTGAGCCGGGGCGGGCTGGTCGGCCTCTTGGGCGCGATGGCGCGGCAGGCGAAGCCGCGCTACGAGGCGTTGCGGGACGCCGTGCGCGCGAGCCCAGCGGTCCATGCCGACGAGACGGGCTGGCGCGAGTCCGGGCGGCACGGCTACATTTGGACGTTTAGCACGCCGACCATCCGCTTCCACCATCACGACCCGAGCCGGGGCGGGCAGGTCCCCGACGGCGTCTTAGGGGCGGCCTTCGCGGGCACGCTCGTGAGCGACTGCTACGCCGCCTACGACCACTTCCCCGGCCCGCACCAACGCTGCTGGGCCCACCTCTGGCGGGACCTTGAGGACGTGGCGGAGCAGCATCCCGACGACCAGACCGTCGCGACCTGGCTCGCCCAACTGGGCGCGATCTGGGAGCAGGCGACGGGGCCGCGCCCGACCAAGGAACGGGGCGACGCCCAGCCGGCCCGCCGGGCGCGGGCCGCGCGCGCCCGGCGCTCTCTGGAGCAGGCGCTCGCGCTCTGTCCCGAGGCGCTCGGGGCGGACCAGCCCCACGCCACGCTCGCCGCGCGCCGGCGCCGCCACGCCGATGCCCTCTTCCCGTTCGTGCGGGACCCGGCCGTCCCGCCGACCAACAACCTGGCCGAGCGCAGCCTGCGCGGCCTGGTCACCGCCCGCACGATCAGCGGCGGCTCCCGCTCCGCCGAGGGCAGCGCCACGCGGATGATCCTCGCCTCCGTCCTCGGCACCGCCCTCGTCCGCGACCAAGACCCCCTCGACGCCTGCCGCCAACTTCTCGCCGCCCCCGTCGGCCAGTCCCCCTAACCCCCGCGCTCCCAGGATCTGACCTCTTACACGACCGTACGGCGCTTGACACCAGCGATCATGTTGCATAGCATTCACTGTCTTACTGCTGATGCATCGCTCGCTCGGTCATGCACCTCACGGGGAGACAGCCATGGTTGACCTGGGCAGGTTCGACGCGCGTACCCTCACGGTGCTCCAGCGCTCTAAGGCGATCGCCCGCGCGGCCCACAATGGCGCCGTTGTCGGGCCAGACCCTATCGACGTGGTGAAGGCGCTGCTCTGTTCGACTGACGACACGGATGAGATCCTGCAAGCCATCGCGGCGGAGAGTAGCGCTCTGAGTATCGCGCTACGCCAAGCGCTCCTCGATGATCCCGGACCGGCGCCGGAACAGGAGGTGACACCTCCCACTGCGACCGTCGACCTCCTGGATCGCGCACAGCAGGTCGCGCGACAGTTTCCGCTCGACAACGACGGCGTCCATCCGTTGCACCTGTGGTGCGCCGTGAGCGTCACGCGAGATTCAGGGATTGACGCTTTGTTCAGCGAAGCTGGTGTGGTAAGGCAAGAACTGATCGATGTGCTCCGCCGTCTCTTGCAGGCCCGACTGCAAACGAAGTCGTCGTCCTCCCCATGGCTAGACGCGGAACGCGACCTGCTGCGCCGTTTCACCGATGATTGGACCGAGCAGGCACTGCACGGAAAGCTCCGGCCAGCGATCGGCCGGCAGGATCTGTTCGAACGCATGTGCGAAACCCTGATCCGGCTGGGAAAGCGTAACGTCGTCCTCACCGGAGAGGGCGGGGTCGGCAAGACGTTCCTGGCGCGCCACCTGGCCTGGAGTATCGTACATGAGCCCAGCTCCGTGCCGCTGCAGCTCCGCGGTTGCAGCGTCCACAGCCTTGACTTACTGCGGATGCGCATGGGTGGTGGTATGGTCGGCGAGCTGGAGCAGCGAACGCGCTCGCTCATCGAGGTGCTGGAGAGACATGGCAACGAAATTGTCCTCTTCATCGACGAGATGCACACGATCGTTGGCAGCTCAATTGGCGGGCAGGCGCTCGACATCGCCAACGCGCTCAAGCCGGCGCTCGCCAACGGCACGTTCCGGTGCATCGGCGCTACCACTCCGGGCGAGTACAACCGGTACATCGCCGGCGATCCGGCGCTGGCCCGGCGATTCGCCGAGCTGCCGGTGCCACCGCTTTCGCCAGCCTCCACGGTTGACCTCCTGCGCACGGAGTGTCCGCGATTCGAGTCACACTCAGGCTGCCGCATCCAGGACGACGCGCTGGAGACGGTGGTGGAGCTATCCCAGCGCTACCTCCCCAACCGGCAGTTTCCCGACAAGGCCGTCGATCTCCTCGATTCGGCCTGCGCCTATGCGTCGATGCGGGAGCTGGAAAGGGTCACCCCAGACACTATCCGTCGTGTGCTCGCTCGCGACCTCAATTTGCCCGACATCGATGAGCCGGAGCTAACGACGCAGCGCGTCGAACGAGCGCTGACGGACCGGGTGGTGGGCCAGGACTCCGCTTGCCGCGCCATTGCCCAGGCACTGGTGCGCGGGTTCCGGCTTCCACCGGACCACCCTGGGCCGCGAGCCATCCTGTTCCTCGGTGGGCCGAGCCGCGTCGGCAAGACGCTGGCGGCGCAAACGGTTGCCAACATTCTCTGCTCCCGCAAGGACCAGTTGCTCCGAATCGATATGGGCCACTTTACCGGGCCGGCGTTCACCGGGCATGCGGGCGAGAGTGCCGAGTGGCGCCTTCTCGGGGCGCACCCACCGTATATCGGCTACGAGCGCGGCGGGATGCTCACAAATCACGTGCTCGCGAACCCGGCGTCGGTGATCCTCCTCGATGAGTTCGAGAAGGCGCAGGTCCAGGTCCAAGCGATCTTCCTCAGTATCTTCGACAACGGGGTGGCGACGGACGGTCTGGGTCGGACGGTCTCCTTCCGCAACTGCTACTTCATCCTCACGTCGAATCTGCTCGCCGACGTGCCACCGCGGCAACGAGGCCAGGAGCGCGCCATGCGGGCACTTCTGCGCGACTCCGGTGCCTGTTCCCCTGAGTTCGTCAACCGCTGCTCCGCGGTTATCGCCTTCGAGCCGCTGACCCAGCAGGCTATCGAGTTACTCGCGGAGCGTGAGCTACAGCGGCTTCGTGCCGACTGCCTGGAACGCTCCTCAGTGCAGCTCATGGCAGTACTGGATGCGCAGACCGTGTCCGCGATCGTGGCTCGGCAAGCGTCTGCCGACCGTCGTGACAGCGGTCCGCACACCATCTTTCAGCCCGATGTCGACTTCAGGCAGCGATCAGGCGACTTCGCCGCGCTGGAGCAGCAGTTTCGGCACTACGTTGCCGACCCGGTTGGGCGCCTGCTGGACAGGATCGACGAGACTGGCGAGCCCTGCGATTGGATCGAGCTGCGAGCAAGGTCGGCGGCTGCCAGCGATGTCGTCGACGTGTCCGCCATTGCGCTCACGCCACACGCCTACGTGCTGGACGCGAGCGAGGAAGAGATTGCCGCGCTATCTATCGCCATCCCTCAGGCCAAATGGGATCGTTGGGGTCTTGACCCGACCGGCGAGCTGTCATTTCCTGAGAAGCAGTTGGGCGAGGTACCCATTCTCCTGGTCGCCGTTGACCATGAGGATCTGCTCGCCCGTGTGACAACAATCAAGGAGGCGCGTCAGGATCTAGACATCATCCGGCGTCTTGGGCCAGACCAGGTGGAAGATCCTGGCGCCGATCCTCCCAGTTTCGTCGTGAGCGCCAGGGCGCCCACTGATGGATTTCTCGGCTACCTGGACGAGCGAGTTGCCGCTGCTCGTCTGCAGCAGCGCTGGGACAGACTGCGCGAGCTGCAGCTTCGTATCACTGAAGGAGCCACGCGCGACGAGGCGTATGCACGTCAGGTAGCTCCGCTGCGCAGGGAAGGAGGGATGGAGGAGTAGTACAGAGCGTTGTGGAGGGACCAACCGGTAACTGAGTCGATGATGCCTTGGAGAGAAAGGGCTGACAATGGGCAATGAGGCAGGCCTTCAGCGCCAAGCGACGGCGCAAACCTTGGGTTACCATACGCTGAAGAAGGGGACCGCCAAACTTGATGCACCGGCGAACGCCGCCGACGCATTGCCGCGTTTGCAGCTATCGTGGCCCAAGCCGTCCTGGGACAACAGTGCCGCGGGCTTTACGCTGGACGCCCAGAAGTTACGGCGCGAGCCGGTCAAACATGCGAACTTGCACACGCCCAGCAACGACCCCGTTGTGTTTGGCGTGATGGACGCCTCGACGCTGTTCCGGATCCCGCGCGAGTACGGGCAGCGCTCATTCGCATAGTGAGGCGTTACGAGAAGGGGGGAGAACTAGGCAGTGTCAACATATGGCGCGGAGCAGGTCTACGGCTGGGTCCAGGCCCACTTCGACGAGCACAAGCTTCGCTATGCCCGCTTTCCCGATGGCTCCTTTCATATGGGCTTTGGTCCCACCAACCTGCGCCTGTATTATGATGAGTCCATGCAAAACTTGACCATCGTTTCCGTGGAGGTTGAGGAGGTACCGCACGAGGGGCCGGTTGCACTACCTGATGACCGTCTGGCGGCCCTGCTTCGCTTGTTATTGGACGCTGGCTTTCGTTTGCCGTTCGGAAGCGTCACGCGAGACGATCGCGATGGCGAGATTCAATGCCAGGCCAATCTGCTTGTCACTGGGTCCGATCAGTTCGCCGAACAGCTCCGCCTGGCCATGAGCCTGGTCCTGTCCATCACTGATGACCTGCGCCCGAAGATACGCGCCATCAAGTATGGCGGCCCTCCCCCAGGCGGCGGGAACGTTCGCTTCTGAGCTTCAGCAGACACCGGAAGGACCGACGAACATGAACGGAAGGCTGAGCCTCTGGAAGGTTGACGCGCTAGTCATCACCTTACTGGATCGCCGCGACGATCTTCGCAACGAACTGGGCGACCAGTTTGCGGCCTTCTCCCGTGACCTCCAGACGGCGCTCCAAGGACTGGACGGACCCGCTTCACCCGAGGCCTACGCCGCGAAGGGCAATGCCCTGGTGGACATCCTTGGACGCTACTCCTATACCAAGAAGCTGCTGGCCGAGGTCAGCGCCCCGCCGCCAGCTCACACCATGCGTGGGGTCCCGCTGGGAGCTGCTCCTGGCGCCACCCGTTCCTTAGCACAGGAAGCGATACCCGCCGACTACGACTACGCCTGGCAAGACCTGCGCGAGCTTCGCGACGCCTTTGTGGGCTAACCAGGGGAGCTGGTCCGCTCCCGTCCAGCTTGCCATCTGCTCTATCGCCAGACTCAACATTGGCCGTAGCTATCCCGATGCGCAGACGGGAGCGCCGTGCAGGACGAAGGGCGCCCAGTCCAGGGTGGAGGCGAAGGGCCGCGGCTGCTCCCCCAGCGCCGTCGCCAGCGACAGGAGCGCCGCCCGCTCCTCCTC
>CALBSQ010000051.1 GCA_937967325.1 uncultured Chloroflexota bacterium | reverse complement strand
ATCGGGTGCATCGCCTCGACCATCGCCAGGAGCGTGGCGCTCCAGGAAGAGATACCGACGACTCCACCCGGCTTGATCGTGTTTTCCAGATAAAAGGCCGCGGCCGCGCCGATGGCATGGAGAATCCGCTCATCGTCGTCTTCCACGCAATCGACGACAATGGCCTCCTTCAGGCTGTAGTGCTGCTGGAGCGCATCTTCCAACGCGGGATAGGCGCCGAGCGGTACACTCACCGTGATACGGACGATGCGTTCCTTCAAGGCGCGCTTGAGCAGCCGTGAGATGGTCGTTTGAGACAGGTCCAGCCGGTCGGCAATCTCCGCCTGGCGCAGCCCCTGTTCGTAGTAGAAACCGGCGACCTTGGTCATGAGCCGTAACTCGTCCAAGCGAGCCATCGTTATTATTCTTCCATCCGTGACATATTATCCATGGGCATGCTACCAGCCGTTGCTTCGGACGTCAACATGCCGGCCATCGCACATCCACCCGTTTCCGCGCAAGAGCAGGTATACAGGATACCGTGTACTGTGTGCTTGAACAACAGTTGGTGCGGGCACGCCACGTTTATTCAATGCGGCGGTCCCTCGCGGGTGGGGATGCCGGGGCGGGGACTGCGGTCTCCCGCCAGAGTACGCGACTGCCGTCGGGACAAAAGGCAAGACCACTTCCAGATTGGGCGCCCTCATTTCCCTCTGGAGCCGATCGCTGCACCGCAGTGCCGTGCTCTGGTGGCGGACCGCAGTCCCCACCCCGGCATCCCCGTTACCCGTCGTCGCTGCTTCAAGCTACGCCAGGTCGACAGGCGGGCCTTCGCCGCCCTCACTTGCCCACAGCCGCCGCATCTCGTCACAGGTCATCAGCAGATGATCGAGCGTGCCCTCCGCCAGTATCTTGCCATCCTTGAGCACGATGATGTTGTCGGCGCGGCGGAGCGCGGCACGGCGGTGCGACACGACCAGAAACGTCGCAGCCGGGTGCGCCAGGAGACGATCCCAGAGCGCCTGCTCGGTGTCCACGTCCAAGGCGCTGGAGAGATCGTCGATGACCAACAACTCGGCGTCTCGAACGAACATCCGCGCCGCCGCGGTCCGCTGCACTTGCCCTCCCGATAGCTTGACTCCGCGTGGGCCGACGAGCGTTGACAAGCCGGCGTCCAGTTCCGCCACGTCACGGTCGAGGGCAGCCGAATGGATGGCGGAGTCGAGCTCTCCGAGGGCCGCCGGCGTGCCCAGCAGGATGTTGTCCTCCAGCGTCGTGCTGAAGAGCCTGGGTACCTGCGGGGTATAGGCGCAGCGCGGTGCGACAAAGAACGCCGCCGGGTCCGCAGCGGCGTCGCCGTTCCAGCAGATCACACCGGCGTCCGCGGGTAACAGGCCGAGCAGCACACGTAGCAACGTCGTCTTACCGGCGCCGACCCGTCCGGTCACCACCGTGAAGGAGCCGCGGGTCAGGTGGAGGTCGACACCTTCGATGCCCCGTCCGGAGCTCGGGTAATGATAGGTCAGGCCGGTCACCTCCAGCGTCGCCAGACGATCGCCTTCCGCCTTTTGTGGACGGCTGATCTCCGGCAAAACGCCGCGCAGGTGCAGTGGCGCGTGAGCGACGAGCTGCGCCTCCGGGAGGCCCCGCAACAAGGTGGCCATCCGCGCAAAGGCAACGCCCGTCGCGCGGTAGTGGGCCAGGAACTCCCCGAAGTACCGAGTGAAGTCGGTCACGACCACGAGATAGGAGACGAAGAGCGCGAAGTCGCCCACGGTGAACATGCCGGCACGCATCGCTCCGGCCGAAAACAGCAGGATGAGGCCGGTACCGAGACTGGTCATGTTGGCGTAGATCGCGTTCAGCGTTTGCGTCAACGTGCGGTCGCGCAGCATCGCCCGGCGGCGCAGCTCGCTCAGCCGGCGGAAATGGGCTGTCACGCGCTCCTCGGCATTGGCGAGCTGGATCGCCTGCACCGACTGGAACATCTCGCCGATCAGGCCGGTGACGCGGCTGGTCGCGGCGCTGCTGCTCTTGCGGTAACGCTCGACCCAGGAGCCCGCCTTGTTGGCGATCGCCGCCACACCGGTCAGAGGGCCGAACACCAAGAGTGTGAGGCGCGCGTTGATGCGCACCAGCACCACGGCCGCTACCAGGGCGAATAGGGCCGTTCCAACAGTGTCGAGCACCCAGGAGACGGCGTCTTCGGCGGCCTCGGCATCGTCGCGAAAGCGGCTGAGCGCCTCGCCGGGCGAGTAGGGCAGCGACTGCGCGCCCGGCTGCTCCAGCACCGCCGCCAGGAGGTTGCGGCGCAGCAACGCGCTCATGCTGAAGCGGTGAACGACGTCCGCGATGGCCCCGCCGTAGGTGAGCGCAATACTCGTGGCGGCCGTCACCAGGAGCAAGACGATTAGCGCCGGCACGTTAAGGCCGGCGTGGGCGTGGCCGGTGAGGGTATCGAAGAAGGCTTGCGCGATCAGGCCGGGCGCCAGCGGAGACAGGTGGATCAGCGTCCACAGGAGACCATTGGTCAGGTAGAGCCAGGGGCGGTAGCGCATCATGCGCCAGAGGTAGCGCCAGGTGCCCACGATACTATTGCCTCCAATCCGGTGCGAAGCAGGCGGTGGAAATGGGAGCCGGGGTTCGCCGCCAGCTCCGCGTGTCGCCCCTGCTCGAGCACGCGCCCGCCTTCGAGAACCACCACCTCGTCGGCGTGGTCCAGGGTGCTCAAGCGATGGGCGACCACGATGGCGGTGCGGCCGCGCAGCAGCTTCTCGGTTGCCCGCTGCAGTTGCCGCTCCGTCGCCGGGTCCAGGCGCGACGATGCCTCATCGAGGATGACAAGGTCGGGATCGTTGAGGAATATGCGGGCCAGCGCCAGCAACTGTGCCTCACCGGCGGACAGATTGCCTCCGCGCGCAAGCTCGGTGTCCAGACCGGCCGGCTGCGACAGGTACCAGTCCCCCAGGCCGACATCCCGCAGCACCTGGGCCAGCCGTGCATCCGTCACGCCGTCATCGAAAAAGGTCAAGTTGTCGCGTATGCTGGCCTCGAACAACTGCACGTCCTGCGTCACGACGCCGACGCGTCGTCGCAGCTCGACTGGCTTCACGGTCTGGGTGTCCACGCCGCCGACGCGCACGGTACCCGCCGTCGGGTCGTACAGCCGGGTGATGAGCCGAGTCAGCGTGCTCTTGCCGCTCCCCGTGCGTCCCACCAGGCCCAGGATGCAGCCCGGCTGCAGGCTAAAGGTCACTTCCGACAGCACCGGCTCGGCGCCATAGGCAAAGGAAACGCCAGCGAATTCCAGCGATAGCGATCCAGGTGGCAATTGTCCGGCAAGACCGTCGTCGACCTTCGGAGCAGTGTGCAGGAGATCCTGAATCCGTCCAATGCTGGCGCCGGCTTGCTGCAAATCCTGAACCTGCGTGCGCAGACCTTCAGTGGGGCGGGCCAGCAGCTGCGTATAGCCGAAGACGAGGTAGGTCGTCCCGATGGTGATGGCCCCACCCTGGTACAGATACGCGCCCAGGCCAAACGCGACCGCCGTCCCCAGGGCGAACAGCGCGATGCTGATCATCCAGCCGGTGTAGCCCACGACACCGGCCTTGCGCTGGATGCGCAGCCAACCTTGCATGTATTCGGCCAGACGGCGCATCACGTAGCTCGTTGCCCCGGCGGCGCGGAGGTCTTCGGTGCCGGTGAGCATCTCTCCCAGAAAACCGAAGAACTCGGCGCTGGTCTGGCGCGCCGCCGCGAAATAGGGCACGGCAATCGACCGTAGGCGCAGCATGGCGGCCAGGGCTAGCACGACGAACACGGTCAGCGCCAGACCGACGCGCCGGTCGACACCCAACAGCAGCACCAGCACCCCGGCGAGGAGCAGCACGTTGCCCACCAGCGCGATCGCAAAGCGGGCGAAGAAGTTGGCCAGCGTGGTCACGTCCCCGTCGACCCGCTCGATCAGCTCGCCGGGCGTTCGGTTGTGGTGGAACCCGAGGTCCAGCCGCAACAGGTGCAGCATCAGGTCACCACGCAGGGCGTTGGTCGCCGTCCAGGCGACGTTTTCCGCCACGTGGATCTCGCTGACGGCCAGCAGTTGCGTGACCAGCGCAACGCCGATGAACAGAGCGGCGGCCTCAAACAGCCGTTGCTCGGCGCCGCCGGATCGCGCCGTGTCGATGAAGTAGCGCAGGATCTGCGGCGCCGCCAGCTCGAGCCCGATGTTGCCCAGCAGCAGCACCGCCAACAGCGCCACCCGCCGCCGTTGCGGTCGGAGATAGGTCGAGAGCAAGGTCCAGTGCCCTGACAGCACAGCTCGCCTCCGTGATTCCTAGCGCCAACACCACGTTGGCGCACACAACAAGAGGGCACGAGCTTCCACGGCGCCCGCGAGCGGCAGCAGCGACCCGGTAACGGACGGTAATGGGCGGATCAGCACAGCAGGCCGCGGGTGCAGCGGAGGCGCCCACGGCGACGCGGCGAGGCAGTTACCGACTCAGAACCAAGCGAAACAGCCAGTTACCGATGATAATCGGCGAACAAGCTATCGCGGTAACCGCACCACCTACGCCGTGGGCTCAGGGGAAACCCACGGCGGGAGTAAGGGCGCCTTCAGCCGCGCCGTCACGTTCATTCCATCGCCTGCGCTGTAGGACACATTGATGTCCACGCGAGGAGTATACGGGAGGGCGGCAAGGGCGTCAATCATCCAATGGAGATCGGGTCGGCCACGACCATCGCGCCGGCCGGTCCGCCGGACCGGCATTCAGGAGAGCACCCGGGTGAAGGTATTGAGGCCCCGCGCTATCCTTTGAAGCATCATTATTGACGTCACCCACGCCATAGAGAGTGTGCCATGTCAACCTCCAGAGCCCGAACCACGTTGACCTTACCAACCGAGCTTATGGAAGCTGCTGACCGCGCCGTGCACGACGGAAAGACGCGGAGCCGGAATGACCTGATCGCCACCGCGCTGCGCCGCGAATTGGAGGCGCAGCGGCGCGCGGCAATTGATGCCGCGTTTGCGCTGATGGCCGACGACAAGGAGGCTCTTGAGGAGGCGCGACAAATCGTTCGCGAGTTTGCCCAGGCAGACTGGGAGGCTTTTCGCATCGGCGAGCGAGGCGAGGACATCGTATCAACCTAGCGGTGCGACGAACGGCCTGCGGATGCCTCAAGGTAGCGCCCCTTGGATGTGTGACGCTGCGGGCGAAATCGGCTGGTGGTGGGCCCTCACTCCGGCTTTCGGGTGCCCTCTGGGCGTTCTCCCCCGCTTGCGGGGGGGAGGCTCCACTTGAGATGCCCGCTCGCCTCGCCCGCCGAGCGGGAGAGGGGCCGGGGGTGAGGGTCCGTCGCCGCATTCGCCAGCAGCGCCATGTATGCGCGGGCCACGACACCGTCGTATACTATTCACCTGGCGCCGCTACCGTGGAGGTAGTCCAATGGCTTCCCTCACCGGCAGGGAGATGGCGACCGCTTTGGGCAAAGTCGCCGCGCCGCTAACCATCACCAACTACGCCGATCAGGTCGAGGCCGAGCGCGGCCATCGGCAGGCGGCCGACGTGCGCTCGGTGAGGCTCGACGAGGTAATTATTGTGGACACCGGGGCGACCACGCTGGCTCTGCCCGCCGACGTGATTGCGCGGCTGGGGTTGGCGCTCCGGGAGGAGGTACCCATCCTCACGGCTGCCGGTCCAGGAACGGCGCGTCTCTACCGCGACGCGGCCCTCACCGTGCTCGGGCGAGAAGGCACGTTCGATTGCATAGAGCTGCCGGTGCGGACGCGGCCACTCCTGGGGGTGATCCCGTTGGAGGCGCTAGGCCTGGAGCCCGACCTGCGCAACCAACAGCTCCGTCGCTTGCCGCGAGAGCCCGGGAACACGTATTTCACCGTTCAGACGAGACGATCCTGGCGGTCGGCACGGCCGGCCACAACCTGTGGGTCGTGCGCAAGGCGCAACGCCACTGCGAACACCATTTGGTGTAGGGGCGCTGTTTAGCGGAGAGTCTGCGCACTGGTCTGCCCTCCGGCGAATCGGCTGAGCATGGCATGCCATTCCGAGCCGTCGGGGTAGGGGCAGGTCTCTGTGCCTGCCCTGGTCGCCGTTTCCACGGTGGCGCCCGCTGGTGCGGGACACAGGGCAGGCACAGAGACCTGCCCCTACCCCGACGGTCGATGCTGCGCGATCGCG
>CALBSQ010000050.1 GCA_937967325.1 uncultured Chloroflexota bacterium | reverse complement strand
GAGTACAGCGTGCTGTACATCTCCAGCTTGGCGGCGCGGACGCTGTCCAGCGAATCCCCCTGGTGCACCGATTGTCTGATCAGGTCTTTGGCCGCGGCGCGCGGCGTCAGCTCCCGTTGTTTCTTCCGTTCATGCATAGGCTCACATCTGGGGACAGGGATTTGAGTTACTAATCAGTCACCCTGCAAATCGTCTTTTCAAGCGACGATAACTTCTATCTTCCTCGAAGCCTTGAACGCTCCCAGAAGTCTAAATGTGTTTTCTATTCACACCACCCCAGATGTCAACCTACATGCTGATCGATCTCCTGTATCCTCTTGTTCACCACTTGGAGCAACTGCTCCCGCTGCATCTTCAGCGCCTGAGCGCAGAACAGGATGGACACGGATTGTCCCTGTATCCATCGCTTCACCTCGGTCTTGAGACGATCATCCCCGCGCTGATAGTCTTTCAGCGCCCGCAGGACGATTTCTTGGGCGAGAAGCTGGTACAGGTCGGGCATGTGTCCCTAGTATAGCAAAAGCAAGCAGTCAATACATCCGGCACTTTCACGCCGCCATTGGATCGGCGACCGCCGGATCGACCCGGCGCTCCAGGGCGATCAGCTCGTTGGCGATGATCTCCGTGACGGACCGCTCCTGCCCGTCCTTCTCGTAGGTCCTCGTTTGCAACCGGCCTTCGATGTAGACCTTGCCGCCCCGATGCACCAGTTGGCAGGCGAGCACCGCCAGCTTGCCCCAGCAGATGATCTGGTGGAACTGCGCCTCCTCCCGCCGCTCGCCGGCCTCGGTTTTCCAGGACCGGTCCGTGGCCACGCCCAGGGTGCAGACGTCGATGCCGCCGTTGGTCTGGTGCAGCTCCGGGTCCCGGGTCGCGTTGCCGATGATCAAAACTTTGTTCAACGAACGCATAGTCTTCCTCACCTCCCTTCAACGATAGCTTGCTCTCCACTGGATCGTCTCCAGTGGGCAGGAAGCTACTTGCGTTTCTTTACTGCTGCTTTCTTCGCCGCCGGTTTGGCTTTGCCGCCAGCCGTTTTCTTTGCTCCCTTGGCTTTGAAAATACCCATGGTGCGCTCACCTCCCTTCTCGCTGTCCGTGTCGTGCGCGCTGTGCTTGGTGTCGTCGACGCAGCCGATGCTGTCCTCGGCCAGCGCGGCGACGATGCCCGTGTCGGTGCGCTGGAGGAAAAACGCGGTGCAGTCCTTGCCCCGGTAGACCGCCACCCACCAGCAGTCGTTGTCCATCCGCTCCAGCCGGAACAGGTCGCCGCTGATTACGACGTCGTCCACCCGGCCGGCTCTGCGCCGGATGATCTGCTGTCGTTTCATCGCCGCTTCCCCTCCCGCCGCTTCTTGCCGGCTACCCGCACCGGATAGCAGCGCCAGATTACAGTCGCCGGCCAGCCCGCCGGCGTGTCCGCCACCTTCACCAGCTCGATGGTCTCCTTGAAGTGCTCGGAGACCTTGATCTGGAAGAGCTTCACCTCGAAATGGTCGGGGTGGGAACAGGAGAGATCCGGCTTGATCCAGACGACGTCGGCGATACCTTTTGACCCTGGGGTGCGCGTGGCAAACCAGCCCTCCCGCTCGCCTTGGAGCTTGAGCGCCCGTTCCCGATCCGCCGATCGTCGATAGTTACGGTTTGGGATAGGACACCCCTCCCTTCCACGCCCTGATCTCCTGCACGTCCTGGTCGGTGAACAGCCAGTTCCCGGTGCGCCGGGGGATGCCCAGCGCCTTGCAGCGCCGCAGGACCCCGCTCTTGCTCATCCGAAGGGCCGTGGCGGCCTCCTTGAGCGTGAACAGGTACTTCGTCCGGTAAATCTTGCGGTAGCGCTCCTGCTCCCGCTGCCAGGCCAGGAAGGCGTCGGTGTAGCGCTGGTCGGACTCGATGAAGCGTTGCAGCTCCTCAGCGGTTGCCTTCACGCGCCCTCCTTCCTGCCCCAGCGGGCATGGGCGAGCTGGGAACGCCGGCGGTATTCGACCATCCGGGGGTTCTGGGCGATCAGCCGGCCGTTGACAAAGGGAACCAGGATGCGAAGATCGGGCCGTGGAGGCTGGGTCTCCTCAACACGCTGGGACTCCGCTTCCACGTCCTCCATGGAGCGGCCAGAGGCCAGGATCTGCATCCGCTCCAGGGCGGAACGCCGGGCGAAGCGGATCTGGTCTTTGCGGAACTGTTCTTCGTATACTGTTGGTCGTTCTTTGCTCATAGATTGTGGCAAGCTATTGGTGCTCGCCGAACCCGATCATCCCTCCTTGCATCTGGTAGATCACCTGCTCCTTCTTGGCACGCGTTGTCGCGTCCTTCAGCCGATGGTCCTCCATGCAAAGGAGCTGATGATTCATCGGATCGTTCGCCTCTACCTTGCTCCAGCCCAGCAGCCGGGCAATACACCGCGGCGTGATGTGATCCACCTGGAGCTTGGTGATGTCGCTCTCCTTGCAGCCCCCCGGCCATTCGCAATGACCCTCCGCCCGCTCGTAGAGCGCTCGTTTCTGCGCCCGACTGACCGATTGGTACAGCGGGCAGCGTTTTCTCTCTCCTCGTTCCTTTCCCATACTCCCAGAGGGAGGGCAGGCGTCTGTCCGTCCTCAAAGAGCAAGCGGAGCGAAAGGGGGTTCCAGTCTCCGCCGGCTCGTTCAGGTGACCAGTTATCTATCCAGCCACAGCAAAATAAGACCAATGGCCATCAGCACGTCGCCGACCAGTCCCAGCGCCAATCCGGTGCCGACATGATCCAGCGCCATGATGAAGGTCAGTCCCGTAAAGAGCAACTTCAAGCCCATACCATTCACCTCCTCTCACGTCTTCGACGTATAACGCGGGTTCTGCAACGCTCTCCATTGCTGCGTGCTCTCGTCATATATTGCTATCTTCCCGTCCTGCCACAAGTTGCGTTGCTCGCCACAGATCGCACACAGAACACGCACGCCATAGCGAGTGTGGGTTAGCATCGGCGTCGTACCGTCGGTTTTCGGTTTGTCCAGGTACTGATCCTGACTCTCCTGTATCTTGATTGTCTCAAAGAATTGATGCGTACATCTCTTCATAGCTCGTCCGTCGCGCTAGGTGCGCGGGTTCTCCTCCTCCAGCGGCCGCCCGATCAGTTGCTCGACGTGTTCTTTGCTGCTGTGTTTCCACTCCGGCGTGCCCAGCTTCACCCGCATGCCGCCGTGGCGGTACTCGGTCTTGGGCGTCCAGGTGGAGAACGTCACCAGGTCGAACTCCTCGGTCCTGGCCTTGCGTCCCTTGACCTCGATCGGCGGGTAGTGCTCCACCCACGACACCGGCGTCTCCTGCTCGAAGCGCTGCGGGAAATGCCTGGCGATAATCTCTGCCGCCAAAAACTCCGCCATGTTGGTCACACTGGTCCCGGAATTCTCCGGCAGCTCGGTGCAGATCACCACCGGCACGGCGTCCGGGCGCTCGTAGA
>CALBSQ010000049.1 GCA_937967325.1 uncultured Chloroflexota bacterium | reverse complement strand
GGCCTGATCCTCAGCTTCACGCGGCGCTTGCGGGAGATCGCGGAGGACCAGCGTGGCCATCGCTGGACTCGCGACCTGAGGCTGGCCCAGATGCGCGAGCTGACCGGGTCGACGTTGGGCATCCTGGGGCTGGGGCAGATCGGCAGCTACGTCGCCCAGCGCGGCGCCGGCTTCGAGATGCAGATCAAGGCCGTCGATGCTCGCCCACCGGCGCGCCATCCTTATGTCGAGGAGGTGTGGGGGATGGAGCGTCTGGACGAGCTGCTGGCGATCGCCGACTACTTCGTCGTGACGATCCCCTTCACTCCGGAGAGCCGGCGTCTGATCGACCGCCGCCGCCTGCAATTGATGAAGCCCGGCGCCCATCTCTTCGTCGTCTCGCGCGGCGGCATCGTGGAAGAAGGCGCACTGATCGGTGCGCTGCGGTCCGGTCACCTGGCCGGTGCGGGACTGGACGTCGCGGAAACGGAGCCACTGCCGCCGGAGTCGCCACTCTGGGACACGCCCAACCTGATCCTCACGCCGCATTGTTCCGGCAACTCCCCGCAGACCCACGACCGCCTCTGGGCGCTGCTCGCGGAGAACGTGCGCCGCTTCGTGGCCGGGGAGGCGCTGCTGAATCTCTGCGACAAACGGGCGGGATACTGAGCATGGCGAATACACCTCAGGAGGCGTGGTGGAGCAACGCCTGATTGACCGCGTAGCCATCGTCACCGGGGCGGGCGGCAAGCGGGGAATCGGCCGCGCCATCGCGCTAGGCTATGGTGCCGCTGGCGCAACGGTGGTGGTAGCTGGTGGACGGGAGGCCGACGAGGTGGCCACGGAGGTCGACGCGCTCGGGGCGAGCAGCCTGGCGCTGGCCACCGACGTCTCCCGTTCTGACTCCGTTCAGGACATGGTGTCGCGCACGCTGGACGCCTTCGGCCGCCTGGATGTGTTGGTCAATAACGCCGGCATAATGCTGGGCGGCCGACTCCTCGACGTGCGGCTGGAACAGTGGGAACGCTCGTTGGCGGTCAACCTCACCGGCGTCATGCTCTGCGGCCAGGCGGCGGCCCGCATCATGGTCCAGCAAGGGCAAGGCGGGCGCATCGTCAACATCTCGTCGCTCTGCCCCTCCCACGGCTGTCCTTCGCAAATCGCCTACACGGCGACCAAGGGTGGCGTCGAGGCGCTGACCCTAGCCATGGCCGAGGACCTGCGCGAGTACGGGATCACGGTGAACGCGATCGCGCCGGGAAACATCTACACCCGTATGTCGGCTCGGGAGCCGCCGCCGGAGCTGCAACCGAAGCGCTGGGATAGCTCGCCGCTGCGGAGCTTCGGTCTCCCCGCCGATCTGGTCGGGGCCGCGATTTTCCTGGCCTCCGATGAAGCCGCCTGGATAACTGGCACGGTCCTGACGGTGGACGGCGGACGGCATCTGGAGTAGGGATCCACCCTAGCCACGTGACAGTTCAGATACGGGAATGCTGCCGGCGGCTGACTTGCCGGGGCGGCGGACCGCAGTCGCCGCCCCGGCAAGTCAGCACTCATCTTATCTGACCAAATTCGGTGCTGACGCAACAGCGCCGAATCGTGCCTTCAGAAGGCCGTCGTGAGCCGCTGCGCTTGACCGGTTTCGGCCGAGCGGTAGGCCGACTCGATGATGTCGACGACGTGTCGGGCCTGTTCGGCGGTGACGGGCGACGGCTTGTCCTCGCGGACCCGGTCCACAAGCTGCATGATGTCCTCGAACACATGGCTGTCGACTATGGCCTGGTGCGGGCCCGCGACGTGCGGCAGGATCTGAAAGTGGCGATTGCCGGCGGCCTTGGCCTGCTCGGTCTGCGCCCGGCCGGGGTAATCGAACGGCTCGCCGTTCAGCGTCATCCCGCCGACCGTGCCCGCGGTCCCGAAGTAGCTGGCGGTCGAGTGATTGACGTAGGCCCCAATCACTCCCGCGGCGGTACCGTAGACCAGGGAGAACAGGCTGTTGCCGTAGTCGAGGAGCATCAGCGTGTTGTCGTCGGCCTCGCAGCGCAGCGGCTGGCCGCGGTACTGCCGCTCCTTGATCCGGATCCCCGACATGGCCGTCACGCGGCTGGCCGGGCCGAGGACAGAGGTGAGCTCGTGCAGCGAATAGACGGTCATATCGTAGAGCGGCCCGCCGCCCGGCTTGCGGAAGTACCAGGTGGGGTCGACGTTGGAGAGGATGTCGTCACCCTGCCTGGCCCGCTCCCCTTCGTGGTAGGTGCCGAATCCGCCGCCGCAAGCAGCCCAGCAGAGCGTCCCGATGGCGCCGTCCGCGATGAGTTGCTTGATTCGCTGGATGCGGGGATGCAGCACCTGACCGGGCGAGGCGACGAGTTTCAGACCTTTGGCGCGGGCTGTCTCGATGAGGTCGGTAGCCTCGGCGACCGTCGTCGTCATCGTCTTGTTGAAGTGGACGTGCTTGCCGGCATCGACGGCCAGCTTGCCCAATCGATAGTGGAGACCGATGGGCGCGGCAATGGTGACCGCGTCTACCACGCCGCGGGCCAGCATCTCGGCGCAGTCGGTGAAGGCGCGCGACACGCCGAAGCGCTGGGCGGCGGCCTCGGCGCGGCCGGGGACCGGGTCGCAGAGCGCCGTCACCCGAAGGCGGTCCTGGACATCCTCCTGACCGAGGTGGGGCAGGATCGCCTCCAGCGCGAGGCTGCCCACCCCCACCACACCGATTCGGACTACTTCTGGCATAGGTCGCCTCCAATCGGCACTGGGATCGCAAAATGCCCACATCGAGCCGCCCGGGACAGGCGGCGCCCTACCGGCGTGCTAGTCCTCCACGATCGCCACGGCTCGCACGGGCGCTGCGGTCGTCCCGGTCCACTTAACCGGGAAGGCGGCGATCTTGAAACCGTGCGAACGGCCGATGGCATCCAGATTGGTCAGGTTCTCCAAGTGGTAGTACTCCCGCTCGCACATCACCCGATGCGCCTCCCAGAACTGCTTGCGCTCGAACATGGCCCAGACCGGCGGGTCGAAGGTGATGGCGTCGATGCCCATGACGCGGACGCCCTGCTCGATCAGCCAGATGGTCGCCTCGGCGGTCATGCCACAATGGTCGGTGAGGTAGCGCTCCTCGTGCTGGTAGCTGCCGGCGCCCGTCATGATGAGGACGATGTCGCCCGATTTGACGGTGTACTCGATCGCCCGAAGCGCCTCGCGCACCTCGGCGGCGGTGATGCCGGCGCCCTTCTCTTTGTGGCGAAAGTCCAGGACGACGCCGTCGCCGTAGCAATACTCCAGGGGGATGGTTTCCGGTCCACCGGCATCTTTGCGCAGATGTTTCAGGGCGTCGATGTGGGTGCCGACGTGATCGCTGAGCACCGCCATGTAGCTGGCGGTGAGCGAGGTCGCCCCGTACTTGGCCGCCCCGATGCGCTCGGCAAACTCCTCCCAGGTCTCGTACATCACGAGGGCAGGTCGCACGATACGCGGGAAGGTCACCATATTGTTGTGTACCGGCATGCTCAAGTCGACGAGGCGTGTGGCCATATTCTTCTCCTCACGGAATGGTCCAAAGGGGTGCAGTCATCAGAAGGCGCCCTCCGGCTGGGCCGGCACATTCGCCAGGGCCGCGTTCAGTTGCGTGCCAAACTGCTCCAGCGCCGTGGTCACGGACACCTTTGCTCCCAGGATATTGTCGTACAGGGTAGCAAAGGCGGCGTCGGGGAAATCACCGAGCGTCGCCTCGACGAGATGATCTGTCTGGAGCACCCGCAGATAGGCCCGGGTGATGGCGTCGTTCGCATTCTTGGTGTAGAAGCCCGACTTCTTGTACCCCGGCAGGAACCGATTGACCTCCGCCCACGTGTCGGTCCCGTCCGGCGTCGCGTTCATCCACCGCGCAAACTTCCAGGCGTCGTCCGGCCGCTTCGTCCCGTTGGGCAGGCCGAAGTCCCAGCCGCCGAGCCAGGCCGGACCGGGACTCACCCCAGGGCCAGCCGGCATCGGAGCCAACTGGAAGGCCCCCTCGTTGGCGGTGCCCTTCGCCTGCTGCAAGACGATCGCCGTATTGGAGGAGACGAATGGCTGCATCGCTGTGGTCCCGTCGAGCATCGACTGGATGCGCGGCGTGACCTTGTTCAGTGACCGGCCCTGGATCAGCTTCTGCAGCGCCGGGTAGCCGCCGTTGCGGTCGGCGTAGTCCTTGTGCCACTGCAGGCACGCCACATCTGCCGGCGACGTGGCCGCCGATACCTTCGGATTCTTCGGATCGAGCAGGCTCCCGCCGAAGACGGCCAGCCAGGTCGCCAGCGTATCCTGGCCCGAGTAGGTCAGCCACGGGGGCTGGATGCCGAGGCGCAGAACCTCGCCGTTCTGCGACTTCAGGAGCTTGGCGTTGGCGTCGTCGAGGTCCTGGATCGTCGCCGGCGGCTTGTCAATGCCCACTTGTTTGAGCAAGTTGGCGTTGTAGACCAGGACAAAGTTGGGGTCGAGCTCGTTGACCAGCGCGTACAACTTGCCCTGGTAGAGGTTGTGCGACCACCCACCGGCGAAGAAATCATCCACGACGACCTGAGAAGTCTTGGCGTAGTCATCCAGGGCACGGAGGACCCCCTTATAGGCGTAGAGCACCGTGTCACCGCCGGTCCCGATGAACACCACATCCGGCGGCGTGCCAGCGGCGACCAGCGTCACGAACTTGGTCGGGTAGGGACCGGTGGTGAGTTGGGCCGGAGTGGAAGGGTTCTGCTTGTTCCAGAGGTCGACCGCCTCCGCATAGCCGTGCCTCTCGCCATAGCCCAGGAGCTGGATGGCGTTGGGGTTGACGGTGGCGGTCGGCGCCGGCGATGGTGCGGGCGCCGCGGCGACGCTGCTGGAGGAAGCCGCCGAGGAGCTCGTCGCCGCCGAGGAGCTCGTCGCCGCCGACTGGCTGCTCTGGGTCGCCGCGGCGGAGGCGGTGGCAGTGGATGACACGGCAGTAGTCGCCGACGATGCAGCAGCCGATGTCGCCGCCGCCGTCGTCGAAGGCAGCGCGCTCGAGGTCGCGCTGGACGCCGCGCTCGTGCTCGGCGCCGACGATGTGGCGGACACGGCGCTACCCGCGCTCGACGCCGCTGGGGCTGCAGTCACCGCGCCCTGCGCGGTCGTGCCGCCGCAGGCGGAGAGCGCGAGCGCGACCATGGCGGAAAGGCTCGCGGCCAGCGCCGTCCGGCGCGTCAGCCGCTTGCTGGACCCTGCTGAACCAGCCATGCTCCCTCCATACGTACAACGAAGAGTCGCGAACGCCTGACTCGCCCAAGCGTAGCAACGCGTGCCGCGCTTGACACGCCCCACTGTAGTCGATATGCTGCATTTTGTCAACAGATGGCGAATAACATAATGGCGCTGCCGGGGGATGGGAGAGTGGTACAGGAGGAACCGGGAGACGCCGTCTTCAAGCCGCTGCGGGACTTCCGTCTCCTGCGGCACGACGCCTACGACGCGCTCCGCGAGGCGATCCTGCTCAGCCACCTGCGGCCCGGCCAGCGCATGGTGGAAGCCGAGATCGCCCGCCAGATGGGGATCAGCCGCGGACCCATCCGCGAGGCGGTGCGGCAGTTGGAGCAGGACGGCCTCGTCGAGTACCGGCCGCACCGCGGCGTCATCGTCGCCGAGCTGACGCGCGAGCGGGTGCTCGACGCCTACACCGTGCGCGCCCACCTGGAGAGCCTCGCGGCCGAGCTCGCCGCCGCGTCCATCCGGCCGCAGGGGGTCGGCGAGCTCGAGCGGCTGCTTGAGGACATGGAGCGCCGCGCGCAGGCGGATGATGCCGCCGGACTCCTGCATGCCGATGTCGAGTTCCACCGGCACATCTGCGCATTGTCAGGCAACCGGGTGCTATTGCGCCTCTGGAACAGCCTCGGTCCGCACGCCTGGACCCTCTTCAGTGGTCTCCAACAGCAGGGCTATACCCTGCCCGCGCTGGTGGAGCGGCATCGGGCCTTGCTCACCGCCTTGCGCTGGGGCGACTCGGCGCACGCCGCCAGTGTCGCGCGGGCGCACATCCTGGAGATCGCCCACAACGTGGTCGATCATCTCTACCCACCGACGGCCGATGCTCGCATCGGCCAGGTAGGGTGAGCGGCGACAAGCAGTGGCGGGTCTGGGTGTGACCGTAGATGGCTCGGCCCGCAGGCTCCCTGTACATTCCGGTCCTCCTCGCCCACAACCGTACGTCGATCTCAACTGCGAACCAAACGGTATCCTGGTCCGTAAACGAGCGCAAGGCGGCGGCGCTGCAGCCCGAGCGCCGCTACCTCTTCGGCTCGTGGAATGGAGGAGCTATGGCACGTCGAGCGTTCATGATGCGGCTGAAGCCCGGCTGCGAGGCCATCTATAAGGAGAAGCACGATCAGATCTGGCCGGAGCTGGTCGACCAGATCCACCGGAGCGGCACTCGCAACTATTCAATCTTCCGGCGCGGACTCGATTTATTCGCCTACCTCGAAACCGACCAACCGGCGCCACCGGGCCCCGCCGACGACGAGGTGCTGCATCGCTGGTGGCGCATGATGGAGCCGTACATGGAGTATCACGACGACCACACGCCGAAGACATGGGATATGGAGGAGGCCTTCCACCTGGACTAATCGACCGCCAAAGGGCGTGGACGGGTCAGAAGCTCCTAGTGGGCCAGTTGTCGCGCGGCATGCCATTCCGAGCCGGCCGGGTAGGGGCAGGTCTCCGTGCCTGCCTAATTGCCGCACCGAAGGTAGCTTCTGACGGCTCGCTCCCATCGCGTCGCATGCCGCTAGGGAATGCCGGCGGGCGGGGTCACCAGGGCAGGCACGGAGACCTGCCCCTACCCGGCCGGCTGCTCCGGCGCGATGCATCCCTCAAGTCGCACCGGGCGGCCACGGGATGGATGGCGCCAAACAACAGATACGACCCACTAGCGGACCTGGCGCTCTCGCGGCGCTCTCGGCGGCTCGCGGCCAGGCGCCGGACGCGCCGGAGGCGACACGAGCATCGCGCGCGCGGCCAGCGCCCCGTCGTCGCGGGGCGCGCCGAGGGCGACGATGCGGCTGCCCAGCCGCAGAGCCGCGACGGTTACGTGCTGCCGGTCCTGGGTGATCAAGGTTGCCCTGTCTACCGCCACCCGAACGTCCTTACCGCCATCCGCCGGTCGTACGAGGAGCGCATCGCCCCGGACGGAGACGAGGGCGCCGCGCACGCTGTGCTCCGACACCGGCGCGACAGCCGGCTGCTGTCCCAGCGGCGCGGCACCCGTGGCAAGGCCGGCGCCCGGCGTCGCGCTGGCGGCGGGCGATACCGGCGATGATCCGGGCGGCGCTGCCGCGGGCGTGAGGGCCGGCGTGGGCAGAGTCAATGCGCCGACCTCGGCCGCCGCGGCCGTTTGCCTTGACGCAGTTGACATCGTCGTCGCCGTCGGAATCGGCGTGGCGATAGGAGATACGGCAGTGGCGACGGCGCGCGCGTCCGGCGCTGCGCTGCTCGTCGTGATGGCGCTAGCAGGCGGCGCTGTCTGCGCCCCGACGATCCCGCTGCCAATCGACAGCGCGCCCGCCAGGACGATGGCGCCGATCTTCACCGAGAGCGCCCGGCTACGCATGGCGTGCTCCCGTCTTCAACGCGCCCGATGGTGGAGCTGCCAGGACCGCGGTCAGGAGCAGGGTGCAGCGGGCGAGGACAACGCTCGTGACGAGCACCGCTGCCACCAGACCCCACGGTAGATTCTCAGTCACGGCGAGCAACACGTCGGCCGGTGCGGCAACGACCGCTCGCGGATCGGCCGTGACGACCGCCAGGATCGCGCCGGCCCCATAGCCGGCAATGGCGCGGCCCAGCGCGAACGACAATATGGCGAGCGCCAGGACGATGGCAGCGTAGCCGGGGACCGCGAAGGCGACAATCCGACGGCGCCGCCGCGCCTGCCGCGCGACGGCCTCCGCCAGCGCCCGGTCCAGCAGATCGGACGGCAGAGGGATGGGGTCGAGCAAGGCAAACAGCCGGTCGATCGCATCCGGCTCATAGTGGATCGACACTGCTCTCCTCCTTCCCGGCTAGCCCCCCGCGCGGGTATGGCCCGGCGCCATCTACCGCCGCGGTCTGCCGGACGACGACGTGTTTCGCCAGCAAGACCGGCTTGAGAATGCGCTTCGCCCGCTGGAAGCGGGTCTTCACGGTGTTGATGGGTGCGTTCAGCGCCGTGCCAATTTCCTCGAAGGTGAGGTCGGAGACGTAGCGGAGGAGCACCACCTCGCGATACCTGTGCGGCAGCTCGTCGATGACCTCGTGCAACAGCCGTTGCAGGTCGCGTCGTTCGAATAGCTCCTCCGGCAGTGGCGCTGCATCAGCGAGCGCATCGTCCGGTGTGTCGTCGGCGTCGCCATCTTCAGTTGCGCCGTCCGACCGACGGAGGGATGGCCCCCGCCGCCTCAGCACATCCAGGCACTTGCGGCGCAGGATTTGGTAGAACCAGGGGCGGAAGGGGAGATCGCGCCGCGCCGTAGGCAACGACTGGAAGAGTTGGATCAGCGTTTCCTGGACCGCGTCCTGCGCGTCGTCGTAGGCGCCCAGGATGTGGTAGGCATAGTTGTAGGCCGGTTGGGAATACCGCTGCGCGAGTGCTCGGAACGCGGCAGCGTCGCCGCCGCCAGCGGCGACAGCGACGCGCTCGTCCGATTCGGCGCTGTCGCCGCTAGCGGCGGCGACACCAGTCAAGCGCCAGGCGCTTCCCAACCGATCCATGGCACTCGCCGCTACGATCCAGACGGGGAGACAGCCGGCTGCGCGCTCGACGTTGTTGATCCGGTCGTGCCACTCCGCCGTGGGTGTTGACCGCCCGTGGCGCTAAGCCGCTGATCCAGGTTAGCTTGCAAGGCATTGAGCCGCTGAGTCTCCTGCGCGCTGGTGATCCGCCCAGCCGCGACTAGCTGGTCGAGCCGGCTCTTGGCCGCGACGGTGATCGCGTCCTTCACGGTCTGCAATGGCACACTCTGCGCCTGGGCGACCTGGGCGATGCTCTTACCGGAGCGGAGTTGCTGCTGGAGCTGTGGCAGGGTCAGCTTGAGCGCGGTCGCCGCCGCCTTCAGGTCGACGCCGAAGCCGCCCCCAGCCCTGCTTCCAGTCCGCGCGGTTCCCCGAGCGTGCGCGCCTCCTCGGTGGGCGCCGGCCCCCTGGTGGGCGCCACTGCCGTTCGCATGGGCGTGCATCCCCGCGGATATCGCGGTGGCGGGTCCGGCCGCCAGCGTTGCAGTAGGCAAGGCAAGCAGACCGCCAATGGCGAGCGCCGCCATGCCGAGACGAAATGACTTGAGCACGTTGTCTTTCCTTACTTTTTGTCAACACGCCGCGCCGCCGCGGCACACCCTCTCTCTGAAGATGTGGCCATGACACGTGCCGGCAGCCCGAAAAGTTTCACCGCCAACGTTAGGGCCACCGCAACCGATGTCTCGTCACGCCTCTCCCGTCTGGGGCGCAGGTGCCCTGTCACTCGCGCTTGGCGCTTAGGCTGCCTTACATCCTGGGAGACGAGGATGGGAATGTGGGTGGCGGGAAATGAGAGTTCGTGAACGAATTAGGGAGCGATCGGTTCTTGATCGGGACGGCTTCAGTGGGAAGAGAGACGCGCACGTTCTGCCGGCTAGGCGCGCCCCGCTCAGCCGATGCCGCTCAGGGCGTTGCCTCCGGACCGGCGACGTAGCCACCGATGAGGGTCATGTCGTCTTGACGCCAAAATCCCTCTACCTCGTCGAAGCCGGCCTGTTGAAGCCAAGAGAGATGATCCCACAGCGACCGATGCTCCGGCAACGGCCCGTGCGACCCCTCGTAGCGGCCCTGCCGGTGGCCATCGAGCTCCCTCGCGGTGTCCACGAAGGAGGGCAGCGTGCCGGTTTGCGTGAGGCGCCGGCGCCTCAGCCGTTCCACCCGGCCGCGGTGGGTCACACCCCGCAGGATTGGCGCATCCGTGCCCACCGTGTCCAGGTTCAGGAAACAGCCGCCGGGGGCCACCACGGCGCGTATCTCACGGTACAGTGTGCGAACCCGATCAGCGGGGTCGATGTTGTGGAAGCAACAGGAAGCGACGACGGCGTCGAAGCGGGTGCCGGTTGCCTGGAGAGCCTCGTCGAGCGCGCCCGGCCGCGTGAGATCGCCAACCAAGTAGCGCGTGCGCCCGGTATCCGCGGCCAATCGGACACGCGCCTCGGCCAGCATGGCTTCCGAGTAGTCCAGCAGCGTGACCCGGCTGGCCGGGAACCGGGCCAGGAGGTGGCTGCTGAGCGGGCCCCAGCCGGCGCCGATGTCCAGGATATGGATCGTGGCTTCCTGGGCGTACGGCAAGCAATCCGCCAGCAGGTCGAACTGCGCCCGGCGGACCTCTGCCTGCCCCTCCTTGTCCGCCATCCACTGCCGCACGTAGCGCGGCGAGTGCCAGGCGTGCCCCCCCGGGCTCGTCTCGGCGGCCTGCATCGGGTCCGTGGGAGTGTCCGGGGCCACCACAATGCTCCTCTCTGCCAGCGGCCATTGCCTGCGCGAGCAGCGATGCGCCGACACCGTCGCCGATGCGCTCGCGCGGAGAACTGCGCAGGGCAGCGGCGCCGCTTCAACTGGGACATTATGGCACAGGCAGAGCGCGGAGGTAGATGGGCAGCCGCCGGACGCGCCGCTGCCAGACGCCCCGCCGCGGTCAGGCCGGGGCTGTGCCGCTTGCTGGTGAGACGGGAGACCGCGTGGCCGCCGGCCGGCGGCCCAAGTCGACCACGACATAGCGGCCCTCGCGGGAGGCCGGGTACGTCTCGGCGACGTAGGGACCCGGCACGAGGCCCGGCTGGGGAGCCGTCGCATCCTCAGCATCGTGGACGGCGCTCCCCGGCTCGATCCGGACGGCGTAGGCGCGCACACGCAGGCGCTGGGGCTCGCACCACGACCGGCCGGTGCGAAGGTCGAACTCCCAGCCGTGCCAGGGGCAGGCGATGATCTCGCCGGGGCGGCTCGTCCGGTAGTCTCCCGGCGTCGTGGCCTCGAGCGCTCCCCACAGCTTCCCCGTACACAGTGGGCCCGCCTGGTGCGGACAGCGGTTGAGCAGCGCAACATAGTCGCCATCGATATGGAAGACGCCGATCGAGCGACCTTCCAGCTCGACGATCTTCCGGCCGCCGGGCGGGATCTCGCCGGCCTCGGCGACGACGTACCTGGTCATTCTGCCGGCTCCGACCGCCCGCGTAGCCCGTACAGAGCCGCCGCGTTATCGAAGTAGAGCTTTCGCTGCAGCTGGGGAGGCAGGTGTATGGGAAACGCCTCATCCGGATGATCGGCGTCCCAGTGGGGATAGTCGCTCGCGAACAGCAGGTGGTCGGTCATGTCGCCGAACTGGTCCAAGAGGTCCAGGAAGAAGCGCGGCCGGTCGGGCTCCTCCATCGGCTGGGTCGTCAGGTAGACGTGCTCGCGGATGTATTCCGAGGGCGGCCTCGTGAGGTGCGGCGCCTCGGTGTGGAGCAGACGCCAGGCGCCGTCGACGCGCCACATGAGCGAGGGCAGCCAGCCGAACCCATTCTCGACCGACACGATCTTGAGCGCCGGGAAGCGATCGAAGACGCCTTCCGCGACCAGGCTGATGATGTTCGCTTGCATCGCCTGGGCCGGACCCACGTGCTCCTCCAGGTAGAACGACGGCCAGCCGGCGCCGGTGATGGGCTGGCCGTAGGAGCCGAAGGCGTGGGACATCACCTTGAGGCCGTACTCCTCACAGGCCGCGTAGATCGGCCAGTACTTGCGACGCCCCATTGGCTCCTGCGGACGTCCCGAGAACTGCACCTGGACGAACCGGTTGTCACTGGCGCGCCGGCGTATCTCCGCCACGGCAAGGTCCGGGGCCTCGAAGGGGATCACCATCGACGCCCGCAGGCGCGGCTCCCGATCCAGCCATTCGGCAACCTGCCAATCGTTGCACGCCGTCGCGAGCGCGGCGCTCAGCTCCAGGTTCTGCTGGCCGCCCGCCGGCGAGAGGGGGATGAGGATGCCGTAGGCGACGTGGTACGGGTCCAGGTACTGCGACCGCGTGAAGGCGACGTCGGACCCGGCGCGGCGGCCGGACGGTGGCCGAGCGTCCGCCCGGTGATCCATGAACCGCGGGTAGAAGCCGCCTGCAGGGGGGCGCACACCGAAGGTCTCGACGTGCTCGCGCCAGCGCGCCGGCAGGTAGGGCAGGAGCGCGAGCACGTCGCCATGCAGCTCATTGTGGAGATCGCAGTCGATGAGGGCCGGTCGTGTCCACGCCTTGGCGGTTCTTTCCTGGACTGGCGCCAACATTGGGTTCTCCTTTCGCAATGAGGACGGGCTCCCGTCAGGACGAGAGCCGGTAGAAGGCCCGCGCGTTCTCCCTCCGGATCTTTTGCGCGAGCATCGCTGGGAGCGTCGCCAACAGCGCGCGTTCGGCATCGGCGTCGTGCCGATGCGGGTAATCGGTTGAGAACATCAGCATGTCGTCCGAGCCGAAGGCCTCGATTACCTGCGACATATGGCGCGGGCTGGCCGGCGCGTCCAGCGGCTGGATCGCCAGCCGGATGTGCTCGCGAATGTAGGCGGACGGCGCCTGTTTGACCCAGGGCGCCAGGCGGCGCAGGTTGCGCCATTCCTTGTCGAATCGCCACATGAAAGGCGGCAGCCAGGTGAAGCCACTCTCGAGCAGGGCGACCCGCACGCTCGGAAACTGGTCGAAGACGCCCTCCACCACCAGGCTGACCACCTGCGACTGGAAGACCTGCGCCATCCCGGCGTACTCTTCGAAGTAGTACGAGGGCCAGCCGGAGGGCGTCGGCGGGTTGCCGGGCGCGCCGCCAAAATGGATGCCCCCGATGAGGTCGTGCCGGGCGATCGCCGCCCACATGGGGTGGTAGAGGCGACTGCCGTAGGGGTGGTGGGAGCGAACGGGCAGGAAGACCTGAACGAAGCCGGGGTGGTCGCCGACGCGATCGATCTCGTCGGCGGCGAGCTGCGGGATCTGACTCGGCACGACGACCGACGCGCGCAGGCGCGGCTCCTTATCCAGCCATTCGGCGATCTGCCAATCATTCACCGCGCGGGCGAGCGCGACGGCGGCGTCGGGGTTGTGCAGGCTGTCGATCGGGTAGGCGCAGCAGAGAATGCCGGCCTCGATGCCGAGCGGGTCGAGCACCTGATTCCGGAGCAGTCCGAGGTCGGAGCCGGCCGGACCGCCGTCCGCCGGGGTACTCCCGGGTCGGACGGTGGTGGGCGCCTGGCGCGGGTACGAGCTGTCGACCGGTCCCTTGAATAGCGTGTTTGTGATGTGCTCGCGCCAGTGCGCCGAGAGGTAGGGGAAGAGCGCTTGGGTCGAGGGCACGACGTTGTGGATGTCGCAGTCGATCAGGCCACTGGGCGCCGAAGCCAATGAGGCCGGGGCCGGCGCCTGTTGTCCTGCCGTACCGCCCATGTCTACACCGCCCACGTCTACCCTCGCGCCTATTCCACGCTCGTTCGGGTGATCCGCCCTCACTTCCCCGCCTACCACCTCATCGCCAGTCGTCGACCGAGACGGTCTTGCCGTAGCCGCCGACCACCACGACATGAATCTCGTCGCGCCGGAACATCGGGATCGGCTCCTCCGGCGCGGCCGTCAGCAGCGTGGCGTACGGCTCCTCGCCGAAGGTCGCCCGCGGGTAGACGTAGTTCTGGATGAGCTGGTAGTCCCAGTACTCCCCGGCCGGCATGCAGGCATGCGCGTAGATCCAGTCGATCAGCTGCTCCTTGGTGGCGAAGCCGCCGCGATCGATGAACTGCCGCGCCGTGATCGGGTCCAGCAGGAGCGTCGGCGGGCTGTGCGGGTCCATGCCGCGCAGCATGCTCCGGACGTGCTCGCGCCAGTGCCGCTCGCGCAGGCCCAGGGTGAAGGCGGTGGAGCGACAGCCGCCGAAGACGCTCACGGCGCTGTCGGTGGGCCGGAAGCCGTGCTGGACGTGGAACGGCTCCCAGGGGCTGCGCTCCTCGTTCTCGGCGAAGTCGAAGCGGGCGTCGACGAGATAGACCGTCTTGCCCTCCAGGCTTTCCAGGCGCGGCGCCATGGGCCTGGCGGTGACCTTCGGCGGATAGCCCATCGGGTTGAGCACGCTGATCTTCGCGCCGGCCATCGGCGAACCTCCTCTTGCGCTACCTGTTCCGCACCGGGGTGGTGTCCCGACGGCTCCGCCGGATGGAGCCGTGTCGGTCCTGTCACAGCCTCGCTGCAAGGACCGGCCGGATGCCGCCAGTGTACCGCGTCCGCCCCACCCTGCTGCCAACGTGGGCCGGCCGTGATCGCCTATCAGCCATAAACTGACAACACTGCATTCCACGCCCCGTTGCTCTCCCCTACATGGAAATCGAAGTCAGGCGGATCCTTGGAGTGCGGTCTCGTCATGAAATAACCGTCTCAGATGTGGCCCGGCGGCGATCAGCGCAGCTAACCGAGCATCCATTATCCGCGCTTACGCGACCGTCGTTGCGATACTGTCAGCCGTCCTACCATAGATTGTCAACACGTAATTGGAACGCCTCCACTCGACGCTTGCGCTTCCGTCCGGGCCGAGGATAATACTCTCGTCGCCCACGGTCCCACAGGAGTCACATGGGGGAGGGAATATCGCACCCGGAGCGGATGGGCAATGTATGCCCTGCGAACTTGCATCTCCGAATGCGACAAGACCGTGGACGGGCTTGGGTGAAACACTAGGAGAATCTCTTCGCTTGGCGAATCAGGACCCCGAAATGCACGCAGAAGCTCACCGTTTGAGAACTCGTCAGATTCCATAGCCCAGCCCCGTGGAAGATCAGCGAGAGTTAGAAGAACCTTTGATGCATCGACACAGCACGGCGACAGGGAGATTTGAGGTGAGAAGAACCGAGTCCGAGTTTGAGCCAGCATAACGGAACAGCCGATGGTATTTCCCGTCACTTTGCGGACTATCCTGAACGATGCTGTACGAAAGATTAGCAGAGATATCAGAAGGTCGTAATACCACACTGGCTGAATCAACGCAACAAGTAGGCTCAGTCGCTACTGGATTGGCTGCGAGTGGAACTGTGCCCGCCGCGCTACCGCCCCCTACAAGCGGTAACCCATCCGGGTTAGCCTCCCATGAGAAGCGCTGTGTATTCAGTCGCTTCGCCAGGCCGGACGGACCGTTGATCCAGGTCCAATAGCCGTTGGTGATGCCGTCCAGTTGTCCAGCTTCCCCTATCTGTCACTATGGAGTGAGACACGATGGTTTGGATTCAAGGCTGAGATCAACAAGATGCTGAGCGAACAACTTGTCGAGCCACGTTTTTTTGACTACGCCTTTCGAAAGTAGCTATTCGAGGCGAGTGATACTTGCGCGCTGTGTGGGAATCAGATCCACATGAAAGGGGACGAGAAATTTGCAATGGCTGTCCAGTCCGGGTCTGAGGGCAATAATTTCGGTGCTTGGCTGGTAGTAGCTCTGAGCAGCGCCGACCATGCGCCGGGTGAGCACTCGCACTTCCTCCTCGGCCAAGGCCGTCACTACCAGGCCATAGCGCTCCCATTCATCATCGGGCAGTGGGGTGAAGAACTCCGGCGACGGCTTGTCCCCGCTTCCCGCGAGCTGTCTGCGCCATTCCCACCACCTCACTCAACACGACCTTTGCGACGCTGAGCCGGGATCTCGACAAGAGTCGATCCCATTGCGCCTGCCTTTGGCGGGCTGCGCGCCAATGCTCTACACTGGACGTTATGAGTGACGAGACGACGCCGGTGACCGACTACGACAGCCCTTGGAAGGAGGCGCTCGCCCGCTACCTGCCTGACGCCTTCGAACTGTTCTTCCCAGAGGCGTATGCAGCGATCGACTGGAGCCGCCCGTACCAGTCGCTGGACAAGGAGTTGCAACAGGTCGTCCGTGACGCTGACCTCGGCCGTCGCCTGGCCGACACTCTGGTCCAGGTCTGGCGGCGTGACGGCAGCGACGCCTGGGTGCTCATCCATATCGAAGTCCAGGGCCAGCCGGACCGGGACTTCGCCCGGCGGATGTTTGTCTACTACTACCGCATCTTCGATCGCTACAAGCGCCCGATCATGAGCGTGGCCATCCTGGGGGACGAGCAGCCCGACTGGCGACCAGCTCATTTCGTTCGAGAGCTCTGGGGCTGCACAGTGGAGTTGCGCTATCCGGTGGTCAAACTGCTGGACTGGGGGGAACGCGGCGAGGAGCTAGCGGCGAGCGTCAACCCGTTCGCTGTGGTGGTGCGAGCCTACCTGGCGGCGCAGGCGACCGTTGGGGCAGTGGAAGCGCGGGGGCGGGCCAAACTCGGGCTAATCCGGGGGCTGTTTGAGCGCGGGTACGAGCGCCAGCAGATCCTGGAGCTGTTCCGGTTGATCGACTGGATGCTGGCCTTGCCACGGGAGCAAGAGGCTGTCTTGTGGCGCGAGATTACGCGGATCGAGGAGGAACGACGGATGCCGTACATTACGAGCGTGGAACGGATCGGACGACGGGAAGGGCGGCTAGAGGGGCAGCGCGCCATGCTGCGCCGGTTGACGCAGGCGCGGTTTGGGGCGGTTCCGGAAGCCCTCGGACGGGATATCGACGCCGCCGACCAGGTTCGGCTGGACCAGTTGGCCGACCAGATTGGTTCGGCTGCATCGCTCGCCGAGCTTGATGCCACGTCGAAGGAAGCGGAGTAGGGGGCACGGCATCCCGGCCGTTCACCACCTCATCGCCAGTCGTCGACCGAGACGGTCTTGCCGTAGCCGCCGACCACCACGACATGAATCTCGTCGCGCCGGAACATCGGGATCGGCTCCTCCGGCGCGGCCGTCAGCAGCGTGGCGTACGGCTCCTCGCCGAAGGTCGCCCGCGGGTAGACGTAGTTCTGGATGAGCTGGTAGTCCCAGTACTCCCCGGCCGGCATGCAGGCATGCGCGTAGATCCAGTCGATCAGCTGCTCCTTGGTGGCGAAGCCGCCGCGATCGATGAACTGCCGCGCCGTGATCGGGTCCAGCAGGAGCGTCGGCGGGCTGTGCGGGTCCATGCCGCGCAGCATGCTCCGGACGTGCTCGCGCCAGTGCCGCTCGCGCAGGCCCAGGGTGAAGGCGGTGGAGCGACAGCCGCCGAAGACGCTCACGGCGCTGTCGGTGGGCCGGAAGCCGTGCTGGACGTGGAACGGCTCCCAGGGGCTGCGCTCCTCGTTCTCGGCGAAGTCGAAGCGGGCGTCGACGAGATAGACCGTCTTGCCCTCCAGGCTTTCCAGGCGCGGCGCCATGGGCCTGGCGGTGACCTTCGGCGGATAGCCCATCGGGTTGAGCACGCTGATCTTCGCGCCGGCCATCGGCGAACCTCCTCTTGCGTTACTTTGTGCCCATCGGGGCGGCTTGCGGCGGATCGGTTCGGTGGAGTCTACTATAGGACCATGGAGAGGGCGCAAGATGCCCCCGGAGGATCCCCAAGTGCCCCGAGGATACCATGGGCGAGGAGAAGCGAGCGGGCTGTGTCGCGATGTAGCGTCGCCGGCCGCCGCTGGGCCATTCCTCCTAGCGGGCTTGTGGGCGCGCCGCTATCGTCGGCAACTGCGAGACGACGATGATCACGCCCTAAACCGCGGCGCGACGATCCCTTGAGAGCGGCATCTCGCTAGTCGCCCGTTACTCATCGATGGAAGGGTGGAGGCGCTTGCGTTGGACTCTGGCGTCGGCGGTGATGCAGCGCCAGTTGCTGGCGCCCCCGGCGGCGTGGCGCCGC
>CALBSQ010000048.1 GCA_937967325.1 uncultured Chloroflexota bacterium | reverse complement strand
CCGCGAGGGCGGGCGCACCGTCGGCGCCGGCGCCATCACCCAGATCACCGAGTAGGAGCAGGGCAGATGGCACAGCGCATTCGCATCCGGCTCAAGGCCTACGACCACAAGGTCCTGGATCAGTCGGCCAAACAGATCGTAGATACGGCACAACGGACGGGGTCGACGGTGAAGGGGCCGATCCCCCTCCCTACCCATATCAAGAAATTTACGGTGTTGCGCTCACGCTTCATCGACAAGGATTCGCGGGAGCAGTTCGAGATGCGCACGCATAAGCGGCTCATCGACGTGATGGAACCCAATCCGCGGACCGTCGACGCGCTGATGCGACTGAACTTACCGGCCGGTGTTGGTATCGAGATCAATCTGTAGGGCCGGAGAGAGAGGGGGAGTAGACAAGATGGAAGGCCTGGTTGGCCGCAAGGTCGGCATGACCCAGATCTTTGCGGTCGATGGCCGGGCGGAGCCGGTCACATTGATCCAAGCCGGCCCGTGCGTCGTGACGCAGGTGCGAACGCCGGAGCGTGGCGGCTACAGCGCGGTGCAGCTCGGCTTCGGTGAGGTGCGACGCTTGAAGAAGCCCCAGATTGGCCACCTCAAGGCATCGGGAAGCGCCCATCTCCGCCATCTGGTCGAGCTCCGCCAGCAAGAAGGCGACCCTGATCGGCCGCTTGGCCAGCGCCTGACGACATCGGTGTTCGCGCCAGGGGACGTGATCGACGTCACAGGAACGTCCAAGGGCAAGGGCTTCGCCGGTGTGATGAAGCGCCACGGATTCCGCGGTGGGCCGAAGACGCATGGCCAGTCGGACCGCGCGCGGGCGCCTGGCTCGATCGGTCCAGGGACCACACCTGGTCGTGTGTACAAGGGAACCCGCATGGCCGGTCGGATGGGCGCGGTTCGCCGAACGGTGCAGCGCCTGGAGATTCTCGAGATCGACGGAGAGCGAGACCTCTTGATCGTGCGGGGCTCGATTCCCGGTCCCGCCGGAGGCATCGTGATTATTCGGCGCTCGACCAGGAGGTGATGAGAGACGATGGCTGAGTTACCGGTACGAACGGCCGATGGCGGCGAAGCCGAACCGTTGCAGTTGAGCGACAAGGTCTATGGTCGTGTGCCCCACAAGGCGGCGCTCTACGCGGCCGTGCAACAGCAACTGGCCAATGCCCGGCAAGGTACGCACGCGACCAAGAACCGGCGGCTCGTTTCCGGCGGCGGCCGCAAGCCGTGGCGCCAGAAAGGCACGGGCCGCGCCCGGCAGGGCAGTACGCGCGCTCCTCACTGGCGCGGTGGCGCCACCGCGCATGGACCGCACCCTCGCTCGTACGCTCAGCGATTGCCACGCGAGGTCCGTCGATTGGCCATGCGGTCGGCGCTGTCGGACAGGCTGGCGGAGGGCCGGCTGTTGGTGATCGAGCGTTTGGCGTTCGATGCCCCCAAGACGAAGGCGTTCCTCGCGCTGCTGAGCACGCTGGGCATCGACCGCTCGGTGTTGTTCGTCAGTGACCAGTTCGATGAGAACGCCTTCCTTTCGGCCCGCAACCTGCCCAACGTCGACATGTTGCCGGTGATGGGCGTTGACGTGGTCAGCATAATGCGCCACGACTGGCTGGTGCTGACTCGCGGAGCGGCGACGCAACTGGAGACCACACTGGCATGAATATCTATGAAGTACTTCGAGGCCCGCGCATCACCGAGAAGAACACCATGCTTGCTGATCAGAGCAAATACACCTTTAACGTCGCCCGCGAGGCCACCAAGCTGGAAATAAAGCAGGCCGTGGAGCGAATGTTCAATGTGCGGGTGACGGCGGTGAATACCATCAATAATCACGGTGAAACCAAGCGAGTCGGCAAGTATGGCCGCATCAAGATTCTGACAAGCTCGAATAAGAAGGCAGTGGTCACGCTCGAACGCGGCCAGAAGATCGCCTTCTTCGAAGCCCAATAACGCTGGGCTCAGAGAGGGAAGCTACGGTGCCGCTCAAGAAGTTCAACCCAACGTCGCCCGGCCGGCGTGGTATGACCGGCTCGACCTTCGACGAGATCACGACAAACCGGCCCTACAAGCCGCTGGTTGAGCGGCTGAAGAGCACGGGGGGACGCAATAATCAGGGTCGGATCACGACGCGCCATCGCGGCGGCGGAGCGCGCCGTATGTACCGCGTCATCGACTTCAAGCGCGACAAGATCGGCGTGCCGGCGCGCGTCAGCACCATCGAATACGATCCGAACCGGAGCGCCCGTATCGCTCTGTTGAGCTATCTGGATGGCGAGAAGCGTTACATCGTGGCCCCGGTTGGCGTCCACGTCGGCGATACGCTCGTATCGGGACCGCAGGCGGAGCCGCGCGCCGGTAATGCCCTCCCGCTGCAATCGGTGCCGCTCGGTTCGACGGTCCACAACGTGGAGCTGCAGCCGGGCCGGGGCGCCCAGCTCGTCCGCAGCGCCGGTGTCGGCGCGCAATTGATGGCCAAGGAAGGCGACTACGTCACCCTGCGGCTGCCATCAGGGGAGATGCGCCGCGTCATGGCGCGCTGCATGGCGACTATCGGCCAGGTCAGCAATCCCGACCACGAGAACGAGCGGATCGGCAAGGCTGGCCGGGCGCGTTGGATGGGCAGGCGCCCGACGGTGCGCGGATCAGCAATGAACCCGCGCGACCACCCGCACGGCGGCGGCGAGGGCCGCCATCCTATTGGCGGGCAACCGCAGACGCCGTGGGGCAAGCCGGCTATGGGCTATCGGACCAGGCGCAACAAGAAGAGCGATCAGTTTATCGTGCGGTCTCGCAAGAAGCGCTAGCGCGCAAGCAGTGGATCGACTGGCGAGTGCTGGGACAGCGTCCAGGGGCGCGATCAGCCTCCAGCGGAATAGGAGCAAAGTACATGTCACGGTCGACGAAGAAGGGGCCGTTCATTCACCCCAGCTTGATGAAGAAGGTGCTGGCGATGCAACGGTCAAGCCAGCGGGCAATCATCAAGACCTGGTCTCGGGCGTCCACGATCATGCCGGAGATGGTGGGGGTGACCATTGGCGTCCACGATGGCCGCCGTCACGTGCCGGTGTACGTCACCGAAAACATGGTCGGCCACAGGCTGGGCGAGTTTGCGCCAACGCGCACGTTTCGCGGCCACGCCCATGCCGAGCGCAGCACGGGCGTGCGGTAGATAGGCCGTCGGTGTGTCCTCTCCCCGAGGGAGAGGGGTGAGGGGAAGAGTATTGGAAGTGCGAGCCGTCGCGCGGGGGATTCCCATGTCCTCGCGCAAGGTGCGATTGGTGGTAAATCTGGTGCGCGGCAAGTCCGTGGAGGAGGCGCTGGCAATACTTCGGTTCACACCGAAGGCGGCCGCCTTGCCGGTAGCGAAGGTGGTGCAATCCGCCGCGGCCAACGCGGAGAACAACTACAGCCTGAGTCGCCGCGACCTGGTGATCACGAGGATCGCCGCCGATGAGGCGCGTTCCTTGAAGCGAGGGCGCGCCCGCGCTCGCGGTCACTATGACCGGATCGTCAAGCGCGCCAGCCACGTCACGGTCATCGTCAGCGACGAGCCGGTGCGCTGATGGCAGCGTTGAACGGTGGCCGGGGAGCCGCGCCAGCGAATGTGCCAGCCATGGCAGTAAGAACACAGGGGAGGTAAGGTGGGCCAGAAGGTACACCCAATCGGGTTCCGGCTGGGGATCAGCCGGACCTGGGACTCGAAGTGGTTCTCGGAGCGCGACTACGCCAAGAATGTGGCCGAGGACCTGGCGGTGCGGAATTTTGTCAAGCGTCGTTTGGCGAATGCCAGCGTTTCATCGGTTGAGGTCGAGCGCGCATCGCAGCAGCTCACGGTCGCCGTGGCTACTGCGCGCCCAGGTGTGGTGATCGGCAAGAGCGGGACGGCCGTCGAGGAGCACCGAGTAGCGCTGGAACAGCTCACGGGCAAGCGCGTGCGCCTGAACGTCCTCGAAATTCGCCAGCCGGAGCTCGACGCAACACTGGTTGCCCGCAACATCGCCGAGCAACTGGAGAAGCGCGTCCAATACCGGCGAGCAATGAAGCAGGCGGTGCAGCGCACCATGCGGGCGGGCGCCAAAGGCGTCCGCATCGTCGTCGGCGGGCGGCTGGGCGGAAACGAGATGGCCAGCCGCAGCAAGGAGATTCAGGGCTCCGTCCCGCTGCACACCTTGCGCGCGCTGATCGACTACGGGCTGGCCGAAGCAAAAACGACCTTCGGGATGATCGGTGTCAAGGTCTGGATCTATCGCGGCGATGTCGTGCCCGGCAAGCCAGGTCCGGAACCAATAGCGGCGCCGGCCGGAGTTGGCCGGACGCGGCCCGGCGGACGGGGCGGGGACCGCGCCCGGCCCACCGGTCGGAGCGGTCGTGCCCAGGTGGTAACGCCGGAGGCGCCGCCAGAAGAGACGGTGTCGCCGGAGTCCGCCGAAGCGGAGCGCGGGGCCGCCGCGCCGGCCGATCGAACAGAGTCCTAGGGCGGGCGAAGGGAACGACACACGATGCTGATGCCGAAGCGTGTCAAAGGCGATCGTCGCAAGCAGCACCGGGGCCGCATGCAGGGCTCGGCGCATCGAGGCAGCGCGCTCGTGTTTGGCGAGTGGGGACTGCAGGCGCTCGAGGCGGTGTGGCTCACCAGCAAGCAAATCGAGGCGGCGCGCCGGGCAATTACGCACAACACGAAGCGTGGTGGTCAGGTGTGGATACGGGTCTTTCCCGACAAGCCGGTGTCGCTCAAGCCGGCCGAAACCCGTATGGGCAAAGGCAAAGGGGCCCTCGACCATTGGGTCGCCGTGGTGCGGCCCGGGCACGTCATTTTTGAAGTGGGCGGTGTCGAGGAGGGTCTGGCCCGGCAAGCGCTACTCATGGCCAGTCACAAGTTGCCGATTCAGACCAAATTGATCACGCGTGAAATGGAAACGGCGAGTGCTGACGCCGACGGTGACCAGCCGGCTTCGACGGTGGTCGAAGGAGCCGCTCCGCTAGTCGAGGCGGCCGAACCGGCGATCAGTGCGGCAGGGGGGATATCGTGAAGCCGGGCGATCTACGGGCGCTCTCCGATACGGAGCTGGCGCAGCGTTTGGACGAGCTGCAGCAAGAGCTATTCAACCTGCGCTTTCAGTACACAACGCGGCAACTGGAGAACTACAAGCGTCTTGAGACCGTTCGGAGAGACATCGCTCGTGTCCGCACTATCCTTCGCGAGCGTGAGCTGGCGACGGTAGGCGTCTGAGGAGGCTGAGCGTCGTGGATCGGCAGAGGGAGTGCGGAGGAGGTTTGGGATGTCGCTAGCAATAGCGCCGCGGGTGCCGCGGCGGCCAACCCAAGTAAGGACCGGCAAGGTCGTCAGCGACAAGATGGCCAAGACGGTGGTCGTGGAGGTCAACACGTTTCGGCGCCATCCACTGTATGGGCAGGTGCAGCGGGAGTCCAAGCGCTTCCTGGTGCATGACGAGGCGGAGACTGCGCACATCGGCGACGAGGTGCGGTTCTGCCTGTGCCGGCCGATTAGCCGCCACAAGAGCTGGATTCTGATGGAGATCAGCAAGCGCTCGCGCAGCCAGATGCAGCTTGCCGAGGAGACAACGGCCGACTATCGGGCGGCGGACGAAGACGCCGGTGAGGGGGAAGCGAAGTGATCCAGCCCACCACCCGCCTGCGCGTCGCCGATAACACGGGCGCCAAGGTCATCATGTGCATTCGCGTGGTCAGCGGCCAGGGGAAGCAGATTGCCGGCATCGGCGACATCATCATGGCCGCCGTCAAGCAAGCGCAGCCGGGCGGCGCGGTGAAGAAAGGCGAGGTCGTCCGCGCGGTGATCGTCCGCACGGCCAAGGAGTTCGGGCGCGAAGATGGCAGCTACATTCGCTTTGACGAGAATGCCGCCGTCATTATCAATCCCCAAAACGTGCCGCGTGGCACGCGCATATTTGGCCCCGTTGCTCGCGAGCTACGTGATCGGAACTTCATGCGCATCGTATCCCTGGCTCCGGAGGTGCTGTGATGGCCAACGTCAAGCGCAACGATACCGTCGTCATCATCGCCGGCAAGGATCGAGGGAAGCGTGGCAAGGTGACGGAGGTGCGGCCGAAGGATCGCAAGTTGGTCGTTGGCGGCTTGAATCAGATGAAGCGTCATGTGCGGGCGCGCCAGCAGCGCGGAGCCCTCCAAGCCGGCATCATCACCTTCGATGCGCCGTTGGACATTTCCAACGTCATGCTGATCTGTACGGAGTGCAGCAAGCCAACGCGTGTGGCCCATCAGGTGCAGGCCGACGGCCAGAAGGTTCGCGCCTGCAAGAACTGTGGTCAGGCCATCGCGGACGGGAAGTAGAGGTGACGAACGTGACGCCACGGCTCAAAGAGCTGTTTGAGAGCGAGATCCGCCCAACGCTCATGCGCGATTTCAACTATCGGAATGCCATGCAGGTCCCATCGATGCATAAGGTGGTCATCAACGTCGGCGTTGGTGAAGGGGTCCAGAACAGCAAGGCGCTGGATGCTGCCGTCAAGGATATCTCCACGATCACGGGGCAAAAGCCGGTCGTCACGAAGGCGAAGCGCAGCATTGCCGCCTTCAAACTGCGGGAAGGCATGAGTATCGGGGTCACGGTGACCCTGCGCGGGTCGCGAATGTACGAATTCCTCGACCGTCTGATCAATATCGCGCTGCCGAGGACGCGTGACTTTCAGGGGATATCTCCGGATGCCTTTGACGGCCACGGCAACTACACGCTCGGCCTGCGCGAGCAGCTCATCTTCCCGGAGATTGAGTACGACAAGATCGACAAGTTGCGGGGGATGGAAGTCAGCATGGTGACGACGGCTCGGACGGATGAGGAGGGGCGACGCCTGCTCCAGCTCATCGGCATGCCCTTCCGGCGTACGTGAGCCCGATCCGTTGATGACAGTGGAGAAGTTGCCGGGAGGCAAGAGTCAGCTACCGAAAGGAGCACCAACGCGATGGCCGTGAAAGCCATGATTGTCGCTTCGCAGAAGCCGCCGAAGCACCGAGTGCAGGTCCACAACCGTTGTCGCATTTGCGGCCGCCCGCGCGGCTACATGCGCCAGTTTGCCCTGTGCCGGATCTGCTTCCGTGACCTGGCGCTCCGGGGTGAGCTGCCCGGCGTTACAAAGTCAAGTTGGTAGGGAGGGACTATGAACGTCACCGACCCGGTCGCCGATATGCTGACACGAATACGCAACGCGTCGATGGCGCGCCACACCCACGTGTCCATTCCGGCGTCCAATATCAAGCGTGCCGTAGCGCACGTGCTCAAGCAAGAGGGCTTCGTCGACGACTTCGAGTATGCCGCTGAGGGCCCACAAGGCGTGATTCGTATCTCCCTGAAGTACACGCCCGATAAGAAGCCCGTGATCGTCGGGATGAAGCGAGTGAGCCGGCCCGGGTTGCGTGTGTATTCCAGGCGCGGCCAGATCCCGCGCGTCATGGGCGGACTGGGCACGGCCATCCTGTCGACATCGCGAGGGGTCATGACGGGCAAGCAAGCCTATTACGAGCGCGTAGGAGGGGAAGTCCTCTGTTACATATGGTGAACGAGCGATCAGCCGTCAGGTATCAGCACCATGGCTCGGCCTCGATTGTCACGGCCGACGCAGTGGATAGAGGCGAGCGAACGGCGCTGCTCAAGATGCAACTTGCTGATAGCTGATTGCTGATACCTGACGGCTCCAAAGTGTTATACTTTTCGCTTGCGTCTGGAGAGGAAAATCGTCATGTCACGCATCGGGCGACAACCGATCGTCGTTCCCTCCGGCGTGGCCGTGGAGCTTGCGGGCGGCGCTGTTACGGTACGCGGTCCCAAGGGGGTCCTCAGCCGGCCGCTGATTGCGCCCATCCAGATTACGCAGCAGGACGGCCAGCTGTTGGTAACGCGTCCGAACGATGAACCGCGCTCGCGCGAGCTGCACGGGCTGACGCGAACGTTGGTGGCAAACATGGTCACCGGCGTCACGTCGGGCTACACCCGTTCATTGCAATTGACCGGCGTCGGCTACCGCGCGCAGGTCATGGGGAAGAACCTGGTGCTGCAGGTGGGCTACAGTCACCCGGTGGAAGTCGCGCCCCCGGACGGTGTGACCTTCAGCGTCGAGCAGGTACAGGCCCAGCGCGGATCGGAGAGTCGGGTCAGCGTCCACGGCATCGACAAGGAGGCGGTGGGCGAGATTGCCAGCCGGATTCGATCGGTGCGCAAGCCCGAGCCATATCTTGGGAAGGGTATCCGCTACAGCCAGGAGGTGATCCGGCGGAAGGCCGGAAAGGCCGGCAAGGCAGGCGGGAAGAAGAAGTAGAGCGCAGGTCATCAGATGTTCAAGAAGAGTGACGCCCGAGTCGGTCGATCTCGCCGGGCTCGACGAGTTCGCGCTCGTATTCCCCTGAGCTCAGAGCGACCGCGATTGAGCGTGTATCGCTCGGCGGCCCACATCTACGCGCAGGTGGTGGATGACCTCGACCATCGAACGCTCGTGGCCGCGTCCAGCGTGGAGCCGGATTTGCGTCCGGTGCTGGCCGGCCTCAAGAAGGAGGAGCGTGCCAAGAAGGTGGGCGAGGCCCTAGCTCAGCGTGCCTTGGAACACGGCGTGACCAAGGTCGCCTTCGATCGAGGCGGCTTCCGCTACCACGGTCGCATAGCGGCGTTGGCTGAGGCAGCCCGGCAGGCCGGGCTCGAGTTTTGAAGAGAAGCGGTCGTAGTGTGGAGCGGCAATGCCCAGGATAGATTCCAACCGGCTGAACCTGGAGGAGCGAATAGTCGATATTCGCCGCGTATCCAAGGTTGTTAAGGGTGGCCGGCGTTTCAGTTACAGCGTCATTGCCGTCGTCGGCGACAAAGCCGGCCATGTTGGACATGGCATCGGCAAGGCCGGCGAGGTGCCGGATGCTATCCGCAAGGCCGTGGAGGACGCCAAGAAGCACGTCGTGAGCGTGTCTCTGGCGGAGAACACGATTCCGCATCCGATACAGTCGCGCTTTTGCGCTTCCACCGTCCTGCTCCGGCCAGCTTCCGCTGGGACCGGCGTCATCGCCGGCGCCGCGGTACGCGCGGTGGTCGAGTCGGCCGGGGTGCGCGATGTGCTCAGCAAGACGATCGGCAGCTCCAATAAGGTGAATACGGTAGCGGCGACCATGGACGCCCTCCGCGCCTTGGAGGTTCCGGCGGCGGTGGCGCGGCGCCGCCACGTCACGGTGCAGCATCTCCTTGGCAGCAGGGCGCAATCCTGATGGCAGCACGCTTGCGAATTACCTACCGCGTGAGCACGATCGGCCACACGCGTCGCCAGAAGGAGACGGTGCGCTCCTTGGGGCTGCGACGGCTGCATCATTCTGTCGTGCTCCCGGACCGCCCCGAGGTGCGTGGCATGGTGCGAGCGGTGGCGCATTTCCTCCAGGTGGAAGAGCTTGGCGACGACGCCGCGGTGGAATCGAAGGACGGAGAGAGCCGATGAAATTGCACGACCTTCGTCCGCCGGCCGGGTCCACGCACCACGAGAAGAGGGTGGGCCGCGGAACCGGATCGGGGCACGGGAAGACCTCCGGGCGAGGCACAAAGGGCCAGAAGGCTCGCCGCTCCGGCGAGTTCTATCCCACCTTTGAAGGCGGTCAGACGCGCTTTGTGAAGCGCATGCCGTTTCGGCGCGGTTTCCGAAACGCCCAATTCAAGATTCGCTACGCCGTTATCGATCTGGACCTTTTGGAGCGACTCGACGCCGGCGCCGACGTATCGTTGGAATCGCTGGCGGCGATGGGGCTGGTCAAGGCACGCTTCGCCGGCTTGGGTCCCTTCGGTGGTCTCAAGGTGCTGGGCAGTGGCAAGCTGACGAAGCAGGTTACCGTGCGCGCCGCCAAGTTCTCCGCCAGCGCGACAGAGCGCATCGGCGCGCTGGGTGGCCGGGCCATCGTCCTGGATGCGGAGACGACCGCGCCGGATGGAGCGGAGGCAACCTCGCCATGAACGAATCGCTGGAGCACGTCCTCAACGCCTGGAGACTGCCGGACCTGCGCAGAAAACTGCTCTTCACCGTCGGCATCCTGGTCGTTTTCCGGCTGATCGCGCACATCCCGATCCCTGGCGTGAACGCGCAGGCGTTGGCCTCGCTCTTCAAGACGAACCAGACGATCTCGATGCTCGATCTCTTCTCGGGAGGCGCGCTCACCAGCTTTTCGGTCGCGGCGTTGGGAGTCTATCCCTACATCACCGCCATGATCGTGATGCAGTTGCTCACGCCGATGATCCCGCGGCTAGAGGCTCTTGCCAAGGAGGGAGAAGCGGGTCGGAACAAAATCAACCAGTACCAGCGCATGCTCACGGTGCCCCTCGCTTTTCTGCAGGGGTTTGGCACGGTCGAGCTGCTGCATTCGGGCAGCCTGACGGCCGGCACGCAGGTCATACCGAAATTCGGTCTCATCGGCGTCGACCTGGCCACCTTCTGGCAGAGCCTGGCGATGTTGGTCACCCTCACGGCGGGAACCTTGCTGCTGATGTGGCTGGGCGAGCTGATCACTGAGAACGGCATCGGCAACGGGGTCTCACTGATCATCTTCGCCGGCATTGTGTCGCGCCTGCCGACGTTGGCCCAGCAGACCGTCGTCGCTGGGAACAGCATCGTGGGGCCGATCGTGCTGGCCCTGGTCGGGGTGATCCTCATCGTGGGTATCGTCTTGATCTACCAAGGGGAGCGTCGCATACGCGTTGAATACGCCCGGCGGATTCGGGGTGGCCGGCAGGTGCAGGGGTCAAGCACGCACATCCCGTTACGCGTCAACTCCGCGGGCATGATTCCGCTCATCTTCGCGATGTCGATCATGCTCTTCCCGGCGACGGTTTCGTCCTACTTTACGGCCTCGTCCGTAACCTGGGTTTCAACGGTCGCCAAGGCAATCTACAACTTATTTAACAGCCAGGGTTTGCTGTACTGGATGTTCTATTTCGTGTTAGTCGTCGGCTTCACCTATTTCTACACGCTGGTCGTCTTTCAGCAGCAGAATTTGCCGGAGAGCCTGCAGCGTAACGGAGGATTCATCCCTGGTATTCGACCTGGGCGTCAGACTGCTGAGTATCTCATGCGGGTGCTCAATCGCATCACGCTGGCGGGCGCCATCTTTCTTGCCCTGGTGGCAATATCGCCATTCTTCATTCGTACGGCGGCGCAAACCCAGACGCTCACGCTGTCGAGCACCGGTTTGCTGATTGTGGTGGGCGTCGTGCTGGACACGATGAAGCAACTCGAGGCGCAGCTCTTGATGCGACGGTACCAGGGCTTCATCCGCTAGAGCGCCGGGCTGCATAAGGGAAGCAGGGTGGAATCACAATGAAAGTACAGGCGTCGGTCAAGCCGCGCTGTGACAAATGCAAAGTCATCAAGCGGCGTGGGGTCGTCATGGTGATCTGTTCGATACCGAAGCATAAGCAGAAGCAAGGGTAGGAGACGAGCATGGCGCGCATCGCCGGCATCGACATTCCGCGCGAGAAGCGGATCGAGATCTCGCTGCGGTACATCTATGGAATTGGGCCGGCCAATAGCCGGCAGCTATTGGAGGCCGTGCAGGTCAGTCCGGATACGCGCGTTCAGAACCTGACGGAGGAGGAGCGCAATCGTATCGACCGGTATATCAACGAGCACTACCGCGTCGAGGGCGACTTGCGTCGAGAGGTCCAGCTCAACATCAAGCGTCTGCAGGACATCGGTTGTTACCGTGGCTTGCGGCACCGCCGTGGCTTGCCGGTTCACGGTCAGCGGACCCGCACCAACGCGCGCACCAAGCGGGGGGCGCGAAAGACCGTCGGCGGCCGGAAGAAGGCCGCGACGAAGAAGTAATTGAGCCATCAGCTATCAGGTATCAGCTATCAGCCAACCGGCGCCACTTGTCGATGTCCTGATCGGCCGCCAGTTGGTGGAACGCTGGATGGTGCGCGGCGGGCAGGACCGATTGCAAGCCTGCTGATAGCTGACGGCTGATAGCTGATAGCTGATAGCTTAGGAGGAACGATGCCTGAACAGAGAACAGCGCCGCGAACGCGCACGGGCGCGGCCGCGACGCGTGGGCGCCGGCGCGAACGGAAGATGGTGCCGCGTGGGCAGGCGCACATCCGTTCGACCTTTAATAACACCATCGTGACGCTCACCGATCCGCGCGGCGCGGTCATCTCCTGGAGCAGCGCCGGAGCCATCGGGCAGAAGGGCTCGCGAAAGAGCACGCCGTTCGCGGCCCAACTGACGGCGGAGAGCGCGGCCAAGAAGGCCATGGAGCACGGAATGCGCCAGGTTGACGTCTACGTGAAGGGTCCGGGCGGCGGCCGTGAGGCGGCGATTCGGGCGTTGCAGGCGGCCGGCCTGCTGGTGAGCAGCATCACCGACGTGACTCCCATACCCCACAACGGCTGCCGCCCGCCCAAACGCCGCCGGGTCTAGGAAAGGAACAACGAGATGGCCCGTTATACCGGCCCGGTCTGTCGCCTCTGTCGGAGGGAGAGCACCAAGCTTTACTTGAAGGGCGACAAGTGCGTCACGAAGTGTACGCTGGACAAGCGCCCTTCGCCGCCCGGCATGAATCAACAGCGCCGTCGCAAGTCGTCGGACTTTGCCGCTCAGCTGAGGGAAAAGCAGAAGGCGCGGCGATTCTACGGGGTTGGCGAGCGCCAATTCCATAACGCCTTTGAGGAGGCGGATCGGCGCTCCGGGCCGACGAGCAAGAACTTGCTGGCCATGATGGAGGCGCGGCTCGACAATGTCGTGCATCGGCTCGGCATGGGACGGTCTCGCCCAGAGGCGCGGCAGCTCGTCCGCCACGGTCACTTTCTCGTCAATGGGCGGAAAACGGACATCCCGTCCTACCAAGTGAAGGCCGGAGACACGATCGCCGTACGACCAACCAGTCGAGAGTCGGAGCTGTTCAAGACCTTGATGGAGCTGATCGGGAACAGCAACTTGCCGGAGTGGCTTGCCTTCGACGCCTCGTCCTGGACGGGACGTGTGCTCAGCCCGCCGGTGTTGCCGGAAGGCGCGCTCCCCGTCCAGGAGCAGCTCATCGTCGAGTTCTATTCGCGCTAAGGGATTAACAGAGGGCCTGTTTGGCCATGGATGAAGTGGGACAAGAGGGGATTTTTCTGGGGACACCCCAGACCCCGCCCTGATGGGGCGCTAAGGGGTCAACAGGAGACCTGTTAGGCCAGGTTTGGATAACAAGAGGGATCTTTTCTGGGGACGCCCAGGCCCCGCCATGGCGGGGCACTAAGGGAGGAGGGGGCATGCTCGCTGAAGGCGCTGCCACACTGCATCGGTTAGAGGGTACGGACCGCTTCGGTCGATTCGAGTTGATGCCGCTGGAAACTGGCTTCGGCACGACCATCGGGAATGCGATGCGGCGCGTTCTCCTGTCGTCGTTGCCGGGCGCCGCTGTGACCTGGATCAAGATTCGAGACGTGGCGCACGAGTTCACGGATGTCCCCAATGCCAAGGAGGACGTGACGGAGGTCGTGCTCAATGTGAAGAAGGTCCGGCTCCGAAGCTTTACTGATCAGCCGGTCGTTCTCCACCTCGCGCTGCAACGCGAGGGACCAGTCACCGCCGCGGACATCGACCTACCGAGCACGGTCGAGGTGGTCAACCCGGAACAGCATCTGCTCACCTTGGCTGGTGACGACACCGAGTTTGACATGGAGCTGACGGTAGAGCGGGGCAAGGGCTACCTGTCGGCCGAGTCACGACAGTCGGAAACCGTCGGGATGATCCCGGTCGACGCGATCTATTCGCCGGTAGTCAAGGTCAACTTCACCGTCGAGCCGACGCGCGTACAGCACGCGACCAACTTCGACCGCTTGATCCTTGATGTCTGGACCGACGGTACCATATCGCCGGAAGACGCGATCAGCCAGGCCGCCGAGATTCTGGTCAACCATTTCTCCTTGCTCGGCGGCGCCGGCACGGCCGGGTTGCTCGCTCCGACAGAAAAGCCTTCGGCCAACGCCGTCGACATCCCATCGGTCATCTACAATACGCCCATCGAGGAGCTCGACCTGAGCGTCCGGGCGTACAACTGCCTGAAGCGCAGCAACATCACGAAGGTGGGACAGGTGCTGCAGATGACCGAGGACGAGCTGCTTGCCGTTCGGCACTTCGGCAGGAAGTCCCTGGACGAGCTGGTCGACCGCCTCGCGCTGCGCAGCGTCCCGGGCATCGCGGCCGACGACATGGCCGATGAGGGCGAGGAGTAGCATGAGGCATCGCATAGCCGGCCGCAAGCTGAGCCGGCACACCAGTCACCGTGTGGCGTTGTTGAAAAACATGTGCGCCTCGCTCATACAATATGAACAGATCACCACGACCGAAGCGAAGGCCAAGGAGGTCCGTGGGCAGGTGGAGCGCCTGATTACCCTTGCCCAACGCGGGGATTTACACTCGCGGCGCCTGGTCGCTTCGCGGCTGTTCGATCAGCACGCCACTCGGAAGCTATTCGACATCATCGCGCCCAAGTATGCCGCGCGGTCGAAAGGGCCAGGATCCAGCGGCGGCTACACCCGCCTGTACCACATCGGCTTCCGCAAAGGCGACGCGGCGCCCGTCGCTCGCCTGGAACTGATCCCCTATGACGACGCGACGACAGCGGCCGCGGGTTCGGCCGGCCTCTAGGCATGCTGAAGAAGGCCACGGTGGTTGACAGGACGCACGGCGCGCCGCCCGAGTTCGGCCCGCAGCGCCACGCCCTTGGGCGTCATGCCTCAAATGCCGGCCACGGCGCCAGGTGCGACCGTTCGTTGCCGAGCGACGGTGGCGTACGATGGGACCGACTTTTGGGGGTTCCAAGCACAGCCGGTGGGGCCGACCGTGCAAGGAGTGCTGGAAGCTGCCCTGGAGCGAGTGAACCGCGCTCCGGCGCGGATCGTCGCGGCCGGCCGCACCGATACGGGGGTTCACGCGAGCGGGCAGGTCATACATTTCGACTACCGGGGGCCGGTACCGATCGACCGTCTCGCCCTGGTGCTCAACACAGCGTTACCCAGGACGGTGGCGGTCCTCCAATGTCGCCGGGCAGCGCCGTCCTTCCATGCCCGCTACTCGGCGCTGTCGCGTACCTACCGCTATTCATTCCTCAACTCCGACCTGCCCGCACCGCTGCGCGAGCGATTTGCCTGGCGACTAGGCGGGCGATTGGATGTCGCCGCGATGGCGGCCGGGGCCGACCTGTTTCTCGGCGAGCACAGCTTTCGGCGCTTCGGGAGCATACCCGGCGACACCGACCAGCAAGAGCGGTCGCGGCGACGCCACGGCTGGCGACGCCGAGTGTTGAGCAGCCGGCTGGACTACGGCGGCGACGAGCTATGGCTCACCGTCGAAGCCAATGCCTTCCTGACGCACATGGCGCGGAGTCTCGCGGCAACCCTCGCGGCCCTGGGCCGTGGCTCGATGGAACTGGAAGCCGTGGCGGATGCACTCGACGACAGCGAACGTGATGCGGCGCTGGTCACGCCGGCGCCACCGCGTGGGCTGTGCCTGGTGCGGGTACGCTACCCAGATGACGGCAGCAGGGAAGATCACGACCGGGAGCGGATGGAGTAGAAGTTGAAGACGTATTCGCCTAGCATTTTCGACGTGCAGCGACGTTGGTACGTGGTCGATGCCGAACGCCAGACGCTCGGCCGGCTTGCCACCGACATCGCGCGCATCCTCATGGGCAAGCACAAGCCAACCTGGACACCGCATTTGGATACGGGCGACTACGTCGTCGTTGTCAACGCGGCGAAGCTGCATGTCACGGGGAATAAGCTGCAACAAAAGATGTACGCGCGCCACTCAGGGTATCCGGGCGGATTCAAGCAGCGCACCCTGTCCCAGATGATGGAGCGCTTCCCGGAGCGCGTCATCGAGGCGGCAGTCAAGGGAATGTTGCCGCATAACCGGCTGGGAGATGCTATGTACAAGAAACTGCGGGTCTACGCCGGCCCTTCGCACGAGCACGCGGCGCAGCAGCCGGTGGTGCTGACGGTTGGCGGCAAGTCCGCGACGGCTGAGGAGGGTAAGTAACAGCAATGGCAATGCAGCGCTACTTCTATGGCACCGGCAAGAGGAAGACCTCGGTTGCTCGCGTGCGGTTGTACCCCGGGACGGGCGAGGTCGTCGTCAACGGACGGCCGCTGGCCGAGTACTTCGGGCGGGAGGCCGACCGGAGTATGGCCGTGTCGCCGTTTGCCGTCCTGGAGTTGCAGGGGAGATTCAGCGCGTCCGTGAAGGTGGCGGGCGGCGGGGTCACTGGTCAGGCCGGCGCCATCCGGCACGGCGTGACGCGCGCGCTCATCGCCATGGACGAGACGCTCAAGCCGACCTTGCGGCGAGTTGGCTTCGTGACTCGCGATGCGCGCGTGAAGGAACGGAAGAAGTTCGGCCTCAAGCGCGCGCGCAAGGCGCCACAGTACACCAAGCGGTAGTGGTTCGTCGCCGCGTCGGACCATCCGGCGCGCCGTATTCCGCGCTGCGCTCCGAAACCATTATGAACAGGGGGAGACCGTGGCAGCAACCGGACGCATCGCGGCCGACGCCCTCGAGCTCATGGGCAGCACGCCGATCGTTCGCCTCAATCGCTTGAGCGCAGGCCTTGAGGCAACCATCGCCGTGAAGCTGGAATGGTATCAGCCGGGCGGGAGCGTCAAGGACCGCATCGGCGTATCCATGGTGCTCGACGCCGAGGCGCGCGGCATCTTAACTCCGGATACGGTCATCATTGAGCCGACGAGCGGCAACACCGGTATCGCGCTGGCATGGGTATCGGCCGTGCGCGGCTATCGCCTCATCCTCACCATGCCGGACACTATGAGCATGGAACGACAGAAGCTGCTGCGCTTCTTCGGCGCAGAGCTGCTCCTGACCCCAGGCAGCGAAGGGATGCACGGCGCCATCCGAAAGGCGGAGGAGCTGGCGCGGACGCTCCCCAAGACGTGGATACCGCAGCAGTTCCGCAATCCGGCCAACCCTCGCGTGCATCGCGAAACGACGGCCTTGGAAATTTGGCGCGACACGGACGGCGCCGTCGACATATTCGTGGCCGGTGTCGGCACCGGCGGAACGATCACCGGCGTCGCCGAGGTGCTCAAGAAGAAAAAGCCCGGACTCTGGGCCGTGGCCGTGGAGCCGGCCTCATCCGCGGTGTTGAGTGGCGGCCGGCCGGGACAGCAGCGCATCCAGGGTCTGGGGGCGGGCTTCGTACCCGATGTCTTGCGCCGTGACCTGATCGACGAGATCATTCGCGTGGAAGATGAGCAAGCCCTGGCCACGGCGCGTGAGCTGGCCAAACGAGAGGGCCTCCTCGTGGGAATCAGCAGCGGCGCCAATGTCTGGGCGTCATTGCAGGTCGCGCGGCGACCGGAGAGCAAGGGCAAGCTCATCGTCACCGTTGCGCCTTCCGGCGGCGAGCGCTACCTCTCCACCGACCTGTTCCGCGACGTAAGCTAATGGCACCGCGGTAGGGAAGCAGGCATGTCGTACGAGCCGTCGTCCTTCGATCTCGCCGCCGCGGAGCTGCGGCGCTCAGGCGACCGGCAGGAGCTCCTGGGCTACCTGGCCACGAAGCTGCAATCCGCCCTACCCGATCAGACCAGCGTTGAACGGTCCGGCCTGTTTGGGCGGGGGCCGATCCGGCGGGTCGCCGTCACAGTCGGCGAGCACACCTACTCAATCGAAGATCGTCACCGGTCGTTGGTCGGGCAACGCGCGCGAATGGTTCGTGGCAT
>CALBSQ010000047.1 GCA_937967325.1 uncultured Chloroflexota bacterium | reverse complement strand
GCAGCAGTTCTCTGGACTACCGGTGTACTCCCGTGTCGAAGAGTTGTATGAGCGCGGCCAACCGCGGGCTATCATCACCTGCGCCGACAATCGCGCGGCGGCAGACGTGATTGATGAGGCGGCGGCTCGCGGTGTCCACGTCATGAAAGAGAAGCCGATGGCGGCGGACCTGCAGCTTGCCGACCGTATGGCGACCACGGCAGCGCGATCCGGCATCCGCCTCATGGTCAACTGGCCGACCAACTGGCAGCCGGCTATCCACTACGCCAAGCAGCTCGTCGACGAGGGCCGGATTGGGCAGGTCTGGCAGGTACACAATCGCGCCGGCCACGGCGGGCCGCCGGCCGATTTCGCCAAGCGCGGACCGGTGAGCCGGGTCGGCTGGGGCTGGCTGATCGAGCGCGAGCAAAACGGCGGAGGCGCCTTCGTGGACTTCTGCAGCTACGGCGCCGCCATCAGTCGCTGGTTCATGGGCCAGCCGAGTCGGGTCATGGCGATGGGCGGTCGCTACTCCAAGGAGTTCTTCACCGTCGAGGACAATGCCATCCTGGTGCTGGGCTATCCGCGCGGTCACTCCGTCTGCGAGGGCACGTGGACCCAGCCGGCCACGCCGGTGCGTACGCCGCTCATGATCTATGGCGCCGAGGGCACGATCGCCGTAACTGGCCCAGCCGAGGTGTCCATCGCGACTCGTCCGGCCGGGGGTGGACAGCCCGAGTCTCAGGTGCTGCAGGCGCCCGCGCTGCACGATCACTTCCGCTCCGGACCCGCCTACTTCGTGCATCAGTTGCTAAACGAGCAGCCCTTTGAGGGACTGGTGAGCCTGGCCGTCTCGCGCGACGCTCAGGAGATCCTCCAGGGCGGACTGATCTCGATGGAATCCGGCTGCGAAGTAGGTCTTCCGCTCAAGGCGTATCTCAAAGCCTGACGTCCGGCGTTTTTGGCGCCACCAGTCGGGACTAGGGGTATGCACCTGGCCGGTTGTGGAATCGGTCTGCTGCTCGCCGACCACGCCTCTTCCTATCTACGCTTGAGCTTGCTACTCTCCTGAGTGCTGGCGGAGCGCCCGCCGATACGGGAATGAGGAGGTTGCGTGTCTCCGGATATTGAAGTCGCTGACCCAGCTCTGCGCCGCCTGGTGGCAGAGGATGCTCGGATTGAGCATCTGGCTACCGGCTTTCGCTTCACCGAGGGACCGGTGTGGCGTGGGAACCATTTGCTGTTTAGTGATATCCCCAATAGCCGCATCGTGCGCTGGCGGTCGCTGCCTGAGGGACCTGAAATCAGTACCTTCCGCCATCCCTCGGGGAACAGCAACGGCCATACGCTGGACCGCTCCGGCCGGTTGATCTCCTGTGAGCACTCCAACCGCCGCGTCTCACGGACAGAAGCCGACGGGAGCGTATCGGTGGTGGCCGATCGTTACCAGGGCCGCCGGCTGAATAGTCCCAACGACGTGGTCGTCCGCTCCGACGGCGTCATCTTTTTCACCGATCCGCCCTACGGCCTTGGCCCGGGCGAACCCGGTAAGGAGCTGGCCTTCAACGGCGTTTACCGCGGCGATCCCGACGGCACACTGACCTGCCTGGTCGAGGACTTTGATCGTCCGAACGGTCTGGCTTTCTCGCCTGATGAGCGAACACTCTACATCGACGACACGGTCCGTCAGCACATCCGCGCTTTCGACGTCGATCTGGCCGGCAGTCTCAGCAACGGGCGCATCTTTGCGGAGCTGCGCTCGACTGATCGGGGCGGCGCGGACGGCATGAAGGTTGATGTGCAGGGCAACGTCTATTGCACTGGACCCGGTGGCGTCTGGGTACTCGCGCCGGATGGCACGCACCTGGGACGTGTCCGCCCTGCGGAGGTCCCGGCAAACGTGGCCTGGGGCGAGGATGACTGGCGTACATTGTACATGACCGCACAAACCAGCCTCTACCGCCTGCAAATGGCAGTGGCCGGCGTCGCCGTGGGGATGTAGGCCGGTCACCGATCGGAGGGGCAGTCCCCTCCCTCAGTCGAAGAAGCCTTTGTCTTCGTCCGCCAGGCGCTTCTTCGCTGCTTGCTCGTTGAAGGTAACACCCAGGCCCGGCCGGTCCCAGACCTCAATGAAGCCGTCTTTGACGATGGGATTGGGCAGCCCGTCCATGATGTCGTACCACCACTCCGGTCTGGCCACGGGGTACTCGAAGGCGATGTAGTTCTGCGGCAGGGTCGCCGACACCTGGACCAGGGCGGCCAGCCGATGATTCCATCCAGGACGCCGTGGGGGGCCATCAGGACGCCGTGCAGGTCGGCGTACTCGGCTACCCATTTCAGCTCGGCGATGCCACCGATATCGGCTGGATCCGGACCAATAATCCTGACCGCGTGCTTCTCGATCAAGTCCTGGAAGTTCTGGCGCAGGTAGATCTGCTCACCCGTGTGGATGGGCGTCGAGGTGCTCCGGGTGACTTCGCGGTAGAGATCGGCCGACACGTAGGGGACGTAGTCGCCGGTGAGCAGATCCTCCAGCCACATGACGTTGAGCGGCTCCACGGCCTTCGCCAGCCGGATGGCGTCGGACACCATCCAGCCGGGGCCGCAGTCCAGCGCCAGGCCGACCTCGTCGCCCAGGACGCCTTTCATCGCCTCGACGCAGGCGATCACGTGCTTCAGCCCTTGCTCTGTCAGCGGCCCCCGGTTGGGCGCGTTCCTCCCCGTGTGCAGCTCGCCGTAGGCGAAGTTTGGCACCTGCCGCGGCATCGCGCTGTGATAGCCGATACCTTGTTTGATGATCGTAAAGCCCTCTTTGGCTTCCTTCATCCGCGCCATGCTTTCGGCGTGCGCCTCGGGGGAGTGACCGTTCATGGGGAAGCGGACACCGCCGTTGTATACGCGCACGCGGTCACGGACCTTGCCGCCCAGCAGCTTGTAGACCGGCAACCCGGCGGCCTTGCCGGCGAGGTCCCACAGTGCCATCTCAATGGCGCTCACCGCGCTGCCCCAGGGCTTGAAGCTGCCCAGCCTTCTGATCTTCAGCATGACGCGCTCGACATCGGTGGGGTCGGCGCCGAGGATGAAGTCTCTGTAGAAGAGTACCTGTGGCTTGGCATAGGGCTTGCTCGACTCGATTTGCCCGTGGCCACTGATACCCTGGTCGGTCACGATCCTGACCACCGGATGCTGACCAATGACCGCGCATTTGAGATCGGTAATCTTCATTGCTGGCTATCACTTTCTCTTGCGACGGGGAGACAGTGTACAGCACCGGCGATCAGACAAGCTAGCGACCTTTCCGGTCCGCGCAGCGCCGACGGTCACGCCAGGGGTCCTTCGCTCCGCTCAGGATGACAATGAGAAAGTCCCCTCGCCTTCGCGAACGCTCCACTCAACCGCCCCAGACGTCGAGCCGCGTGATCTTCTCTCCCGCGATGGTGAACTTCCACTCGGTGGAGACGGTGCCGTAGCCTTCGGCGTCCAAAGTGCCCTGCATCTTGACGACGTCGGCCTCCACGGTCTCACTCGAGATCTTCTGATTGCTGATACGGGGCCACGACGCCATGCCGCGGCGCACCGCTTCGGCGCCGCGGTGGACGCCGGACTGCGGCTCGTCCATGACGACGTCCGTGGTCATACACCCGAGCATGGCGTCGACATCGTGACGCGCGGCCGCGTCCAGGAAGGCGTGGGCGACTTCGCTGGGGCTCATACGTTGCTCCTCATGCACTGATGCCGGCGCGAACCGGGCGGGGCCCCGGCGCGCAACCACGGGTGGGCGGCGGGATTGCCTCGAAGATCATAGCAGCGCCGGTGGGATGCCACACAAGACGCCGTCACAGGGCGGCGATGCGCAGCGTGTCCAGCAAGTACCGCCGGTTGATCAGCAGCTTCTCCTCGGCGGCGCCCTCCCCCTCGGCCGGCCTGGGCGGGTCCAGATCCAGCGTGATCCACCCCTTGTAGCTGCGCGCCTGCAAAAGCTCCCAGATGCGCGGAAGGTCCACGCCACCGGCGCCCAGATCCTTGTAGAGGATCTGCTGCTGGTGCATTTCGTGGGTCGGGGTCGGTCCAGTGTAGCCGCGGTAGCTGGCCTTGCTATCCTTCCAGTGGACGGCAGCGATGCGGTCGTAGTAATCGTCGATGAGCTCGACGGGATCGCCGCCGCCGAGGTTGAGCTGCGCGGTGTCCGGTATCCAGGAAACGTAGGCGGGGTCGGTAAGGTCCAATAGGCGGCGCACCTCCTCGGGGCGCTCGATAGGACCCCAGATGTGGGGGTGCGGAGCGATCCGCACGCCGAGCTCCGCCGTAGCACGACCGAGCTCGTTGATGCCCTCGGCGATGGTCGCAACGTCGGCGTCCGTCGTTCCGGCCCTGGGCCGGGCGCCCATGTTGATCTTGAAGTAGGTGCAGCCGAAGACTGTGAGCACATCGCGGGCGAAGGCGACGTGGTCGGCGACGGTCTGTTTGCGCCGTTCGGAATCGATAAAGTCGACCGACATGCCGCGTCCACCGTTGGAGATGGTGCAGATGGTAAGGCCGCGCTGGTCAAGCAGCGTCTTGAGCTCGCTCGGGCGGTCGATATAGTCCATCATCAGTCCGCGGTAGGGTTCGAGACCGGGGAAGCCGGCGGCCGCGACAATGTCCAGGTGTTCGGGCACGAGGGCGCCGAACATGGCGTTACCCACGGCGAAGCGCGGGCGCGAGGCGTCGAACCGATGCATGTAGTTCCTCCCCGAAACCCCCTTGAACGAGCACGCCGAGAACGTGAAGCCTACCGCCTGCTACGGTCCACGTCTCCCTCAGTGGCGGTGTGCGGCGGCGTAGTGCGCGGCCAGCAGATCCTCGCCCCAGTCATTGGCGGCGTCGCGCCAGACCGAGTGGATGTGGTTGGCGTTGTTCTGCGTGTTGTCGTACTCGATCAGGAAGGTCGTACCCTTGACGGCGTAATAGTGGCCGCGGCCATGCTCCTGGGGACCGGCCCAGGCGAAGGAGAGACTCTCCAAGCCCGCCCGCTCGATCCGCGCCCAGGCATTGCCGGCCAGGTCGTCGGCGGTGCGCTCGACGTAGAGCCGGACCAACCGGACTAGGAGCTCCCGCTGCTCCCCCGTCAGCCCGGAGTAGAGGATACCGCTGGGTGGCGCGCTCAGGTCGATGGCGCGGTAGTTCTTGGTGAGGATGTCGTTTGGCGCGACGGGATCGACAATGGCCACGCGTTGCTGCCCCGGATCGAGGCTGGCGAGCAACGACCGCGCCAGGTCTTCCTCGGCGGCCAGCACGCGCAGCCCGGTGGACGGCCCGTGGCGCACCTCCGCTGGGTTGGCCCCAAAGAACAGCGGGAGCGGCGTCACCAGGTGGCCGTCGACGATAGTGAAGTGCAGACCGATGTGATGGCCGCCGGCCCGCCACGCCCACGGCGCTGCGCCCCCCGGCTCGCCGAACACGCTGAAATAGTACAGCTCGGGGTCGCGGCGCCAGTGCGTCTGGACGCCTTCGAGGCGCTCGGTCTCGCGCAGGATCGGCTCCAGGTCGATGATCTGGCGTACCTGGTGGGCGCCGCGCGCGCTGAGGCCGGTGTCGAGCAGCGCAAAGGCGGCCTCGCGCTGTGCCGGCGTCATGTCCTTCAGGCGCAAACCGTTGCGGTCGACCGGCGTATAGTTCCACTCGTAGCGCTCGTCCCCGGCAAAGGGGAAGCAGGCCGTGGCCCGCTGCTCCGTCGACAGCGTCTCGAGGAAGCGGCTGGCCGCCGCGACCATCCTGCGGGTCGCCGCCGGGGCGTGATCGACGTGGGTGAGATCGATAGCCATCGCGTCATCTCCTACGGTCGCGGGGTGAGCCGCTCCCCGCCGCTCAACGGAGCTCACCGGTAGTGTATCAAGGAATCTCGCGCCCTGGCCCCCTCTTCGGCGCGGGGAGGGGGCCAGGGCGCGAGATTCCCGTCTACGGCCAGCGGTACAGGTGCGGGCCGAAGGCTGCCTCGTAGAAGTGTGAGACCATGCCACCGGGGGGAACGATCTGGTCGATCTTGGCGCGGTCCTCGTCGTCGATGACGACGTCGAGCGCTGTCAGGTTGTCCTCCAGTTGCTCCATCGTGCGCGGGCCGATAATGGGGCTGGTGACGCCGGGTTGCTGCTTTACCCAGGCCAGTGCTAGTGCGGAGAGCGTGCAGCCTTTGGCGGCTGCGAGCGGCTGCACCCCCTCAGTCACATCGAAAACCTGGTCACGCATGCGCCGCTGCTGCATCGGGTTGGAGGAGACGCCGGCGAAGCGGCTGTCGGACGGTGGCTCCTGGCCGCGGTGGTACTTGCCGGTGAGCAGTCCACCTGCCAGCGGGCTCCAGGGGATGGTGGCGATGCCGTAGGTCCGGGCCATGGGCAGCAGCTCGCGCTCCACCCGCCGGTCCAGCAGATTATACGGCGGCTGCTCGCAGACGAAGCGGTTGAGGTGGAGCTCCTTGGAGGCCCAGAGAGCCTCCACCACCTGCCAGGCGGCGAAGGTGCTGGTGCCCAGGTAGCGCACCTTGCCCGCGTGGACCAGGTCGTCCAGCGCCCGTAGCGTCTCGTCGATGGGGATATCGGGGCGTGGGCGGTGGAGCTGGTAGAGGTCGATCCAGTCGGTCTGAAGCCGGCGCAAGCTGGCCTCGCACTGGGCGATGATGTGGCGGCGGCTGGTACCCTGGGTATTGGGATCGTCGTCCGCCATCCGCCCATGCACCTTGGTAGCCAGGACCACCCGTTGGCGCTTGCCATTGCGCTTGAGCGCTTCCCCGGTGACCTCCTCGCTGCGGCCGCGGCTGTAGACGTTGGCCGTGTCTACGAAGTTGATTCCAGCGTCGAGCGCCCGGTCAATGATGGCGTAGGAGTCCTCAGCGTTGGTCTTACCGCCGAACATCATGCAGCCGAGGCACAAAGGACTGACTTGCACCCCCGTCCGTCCAAGTTGTCGATAGTCCATGGTCACTCCTCTTCATTCTGCTAAGCCGGCATGTGACGCGCGCATCAACGGCGCCAACGCTGCAGGCTCGTCCACTACCCGACGGCTCGCGCCGCTTAGAATCCCGCCCGCTTATCGCATAGGTTGAGCAGCGTGTCCCCAGCAGCAAAGCGGCGAATGTTCTCGTAGAGGATGCGCTCGAGGCGGCCCCAGCTCTCCTGCGATGCATAGGAGCAATGGGGCGAGATAATGATGTTTGGTGAGGCCCAGAGTGGACTCGTCGGCGGCAGTGGCTCCGGTTCGGTCGCGTCCAGACCGGCGCCGCCGAGGCGGCCCTGTTGCAAGGCGTCTGCCAGCGCCTCCTGATCGACGATGCCGCCGCGCGACATCACACAGAGGTAGGTGCTCGGCTTCATCAGGGCAAGCTCGCGAGCGCCGATCATGCCACGTGTTTGCGCGGTGATCGGGAGGGCGACCGCCACGATGTCGGCGACACGCAGCAGATCGTCAAGGCGCTCCAGCCCCCACACCTCCGCGACTCCCGGACATCGCGCCGCGGGATTGGCGTCGACGCCGCGCAGCTCCATCCCGAACCCCAGCGCCCGTCCGGCAATCTCGGAGCCGATGTTGCCCAGTCCGAGGAGGCCCATCACGCTGCCATGCAGCGTCCGCATCTCGGCGGCGCGCGCCACGCGCTCCCAGCGCTTCGCCCGCTGATCCTCCAATATGGTCGGGATGCTGCGCGCCAGCGCCAGGACAAAGGCGAAGCAGTGGTCGGCGATGGCGGGGGCGTGAGCGCCGCGGGAGTTGGTGAGGATCACGCCGTCCATCTCGATCAGCTCCGGCGCTCGCGCTATGCCTTCGATGCCGGCGCTCAGCACGTGGACCCAGCGCAACTGCCTGGCCGCCGAGAGCGCCTCGCGCTGGGGCCAGCCGACGATCCCGTCCGCATCCGGAAGCTCACGCCGCTGCGTCGCCGTATCCGGCGCGACGACGAAGGTCACCGCGGGAAAGGTGTCGCGCAATCCTTGCAAATGATCATCACCGGGATTGTTCGTCAAGACAAGCTTGGTCATTGCTCCTCCAGTTTGCCGCGCAGGCGGTCCCTCACCAGTTGGTCACCGAGCCGTCGCGCCGGTGCAAATGCGGCGCTTCCCAAAAGCGGAAGGGCTGCTTCGTGGCTACCGCCTCGTTGAACTCCACGCCCAGTCCGGGTGCATCGGGGACGACGATGCGCGAAGCCATCTGGCGAAGCTGCGTCGGGAAAATCTCATTGTCATAAAAGCCGGCATGCTCGGTGGGCGACGTGCGGACCTCGAGCCAGGCAAAGTTGGGAACCGCCGCGGCGAGATGGACGGTCGCGGCGGTGCAGATGGGGCCGAGCGGATTGTGGGGCATCAGGTCGATGTAGTGTGTTTCCGCCCAACCGGCCACCTTCATGGCCTCGGTGAGGCCGCCGACGTTGCAGACGTCGATGCGGGCGAAGTTGGTGAGCCCGCGCTCAATGTAGGGGGCGAACGCCCACTTGCTGGAGAACTCCTCGCCGATGGCAAAGGGCACATCCACCATCGTGCGCAGCGACGCGTAGGCGTCTGGTGTTTCGTCGCGAATTGGCTCCTCCAAAAAGTCCAAGGTGCCCTTGGGCATGCGCTGGCAGAAAGAGGCCGCTTCCGCCACATTAAGGCGGTGATGATAGTCGATGCCGAGCACCGGTCCGGCCCCCACGGCTTCGCGGGCCTTGGCCATCCAAGTCGCCGTCAGACCGATCGATTCCCGGGGCTCGAACAGCAGCCGGTCACCACCGGTGTCGCCGTGGCCTGGCACGGTCCGAATGACGTCCCAGCCCTCGGCGATGAGCAGTTGCAGATCCTCCAGCAATTTCGGTCCCATCGGCGCGGGGGTGGTGGCGAAGCAGGGCACGAAGTCCCGCTGCTTGCCGCCGAGCAGTTGGTAGACGGGGACGTTGAGCGCCTTGCCCGCGACGTCGTAGAGCGCAATGTCGATCGCCGCGATGGCCCCGGTCAATATTCGGCCGCCCTCGAAGTATTGGCTGCGATACAGCGCTTGCCAGAGCGCGCCGATACGCATCGGGTCCTTGCCGATCAGGAACTCACGGTAGTGGTTGACGGCGCCCATCACCGCGAGCTCGCGGCCGGACACGCCCGACTCACCCCAGCCGACGATGCCTTCGTCCGTCTCCACCTTGATGATGAGCTGGTTGCGGCTACCCACCCACACCGGGAAGGTCTTGATGTCGCGAATCTTCAACCGAGCGTGCTCCTTGCCGTCTCGACCGTCGCAGGGCCGACAATAAGGGAGCATACACTACGCATGGGGCCGGAGCCATAGCGGTCGCTTGTTTAAACCGCGTGGCAGGCGATTGCCGAACATCGACCGTAGGGCCCCTGCTTGCCGCGCCTTCGTGGCAGAGCGGCGCGACCGGAATGCTCAGGTTGGACGCGGCAGGCAGCGTCCATTCACGTCGTCACTGCAGTATGGCGGCATAAATGCCAACTGGCCCACTAGCAGGTCGTCGCTAGCCACCGCCGGGCGCTCGAAAGAGCAGCCGGTCACGCTCGCTCAGCGGCCTTCCCGGCTGAAGCACATAGGCGAAGAGGTCGCGGACCGATAGCTCGATTCCCGGGAAGAGTTGACTGCGCAGCGTGTCCCCCTGTCCGAGCAACACCGGTTGCTCATACCGCCCTTCTCGCCAGGCGTACTGAGCCACGATACGTGTGTCGATGTCGCCTATCCAGTAAGCCGGCACAGCGAAGCGCTCGTAGTCATCCCAGATGGGGCCGCCAGGAAGGTCGTCAAGGCGATTCCCCGACGAAAGGACCTCGATTGCCAAATCGGGTATGCCTTCAATCGTTCTGCTGGTGACGATGTGCAGCCTCTCCCGGCGAACAAAGCAGACGTCCGGCTCACGGGCGTTTTTGCGTGCGCCCGTTGCATCGAGCAGCACAGCTGTGGGTCCGCCGAACGCCCGGCCATGGCCCGCTTGCTGTGCGCGGCGCAGCCACGATCGCAACTCGTCCACCACCGAGTCATGGTCGGGTGTCGTTGACATGCGCTCGACCGGTTCCCCGTTTACGAGCTCGGCGAGCGGGTGATTGTCGGGGGAATCGAGCCAGTCATCGTATGTATAACGACGCTTGGTGAGGACCATCGCGAGCTCCCTTCATTGTGCTTGGCACTCCACACCTCACTCTACAGGGCGGAACGAAAGGGTGCTCGCAGCCAGCCTAGCGTGGACCATTGCCCTTTTCTTTCCCATGCGCCGGCTCGTCTGGCGCGTACACCAAGAGATCCCCGACACCAACGCCGAAGTAATGGCAGAGCACAGCGAGCGTACCTCGATCATAGCGCATGGCCCGGTCGTGATAGATCTCTGTTACGGTGTTGCGCGCTAGTCCGGTCGGTCGCGAAATCTCGGAGATTGGAGTGATCAGACCATCTGTCCATCGAGAACAGACCAGACAGAGCACCGGCCCTGCTCCCAACGATCGTCGGGGCAACCGTGTTGAGCCACGCTTGTATTGAGGGCCGTGGCTAGGTGTCGAGCCGACTGGAACGCGATCTCCGGTCGGAGTGGCGACAGCGAAGCGGGCGTCCCGTGGTCGCTCGGTGGACTCACGCCTCGTTACTGCCGGACACCCAACGCAACATGTTAGTCAGGAACGTGCAGTAGCCCACGCCCACCTCGGCGCCGGTCGGCAGCGTCACTCGCTCTGAACCCCAGTCCACGATGCCGCCACACCAATGCGGGACCAGGTCGCTGGCGTAGGCGATGGTGCGGCCCCGGCCGGCGGCGCCTGCCACCAGCAAGGGGACGGATTCGCCCGCTCGCGGCGTTCCGCGGTCGAAGGCAACGCGCCGCCCATAGGCCAGCAGCGTGGCTTCGGGCTTCGGGGTGACAATATTGTAGCCGCAGATGACGGGCGGCGACTGCACATCCAGACCCCGAAAGATCGGGTGCTCTGGCGCGACCGCTTCCAGCCACAAGCCGCCCCATACGTTGCGCCGGTCGTCGGTCTCCGCGCAGGTGACGGGCAGCACCGCCTCGATTGGGGTCTGACGGTAGCCGTTCCCTCTGCCGGTGAACGACGCCCAACCGCCGATCATGATCAGTCCAGCGCCGGCTTGAACCGAACGGACAATGCTGGCGGCTGCATCCGGGCCGAGATTCGCGGCCGGGTAATCGCTAAACAGCGCGACGTCGAACGACTCATCGGTGTGATCCAGGCGCTCACGGGCCTCCACGTGCCGGACGGAGATGCCGGCGCGGGCGAACGTCCCCAACAGATAGCGGGCGCTCCCGGCCGACTCGCCCAGCAACAGTAGATTCATGTCGTTCCCTTCTCAACCACTCCGCTGGTAGTCCCTACGAATCACTGCCTGGGTCGGCACGCAATTCGTGCTTCGGCGATTCGGATGGGCGCTCACGCAGCACTGCGCGAACTTGGTCGCGCAGCAAGCCTATGGCCGCCAGCGCGATGATCAGCGCCGCGCCACTGACCATGACCCGCAAGAGCAGCATGCTGCTCACGGCATCGCTCTTTTCCACGCCGATGGCAAAGAAAGCGCCGACACCGCTCACTTCGTAGACGCCGAGGTCGATGGGCAAGGGGAAGATCAGGGCGAAGGCGACGCTGAAAAAGTAGACCGTGAGGACCGCCGGCCAGGAGACCTGGTCAATGCCAAGCCCGCGTGCGACGAGAAAGAGCGCCGTGCCGCCCAGCAAGACGTAGGTCGCACCGAGCGTGACGGCGGGAGCCAGCACGCGAGGCCGCAGCAGCGCCGCGATCCCCAGCCGGAACTGGTGGAGCTCATCCAGCGCCTTGCACACCAAGCGCCGTCGGGCAAGCCAGGAAGGCAAGGCGCCACGGTGATGCCGCTTGTAGGTAAGCCAGGCTACCGGCAAGAACACGCCGAGGCCCACGACGATGACCGGCCTCACCCAGGTCCAGGAGCCCAATCCGAGGATGGCGAGTCCCGTGAGGCAGACGGCCACCTCAATCAGCACGCTGAGCGTGGTCGCGGCGGAGGATAGCCCAAAGTCGGTGCCCTCTTCTCGCAAGAGCAGATAATTCTCCATGTAATTGCCAATGGGCAGGATGCGAGCCATGTCGCCAACCAGATAGGCGAAGATGCCGGCGCGCAGCCGCACGTGGAGCCCCTCCGCTCGCAACAGCAGGTTCCACTGGGCACATTGGACCGTCTCATACGCTACCAGCACCAACAGGATGGCTGCTATCGAGGGGGCGTGAAAGGTGCTCAGTAATGCTCCGACGTGCCTGACGTCGCCGAACGCCAGCAGCGCGCCGAGCAGCGAAACGCCGAGGAGGGCCGGGAGCAGGACCTTGGGTCGGAACAGACTTCGTATCATTTCATCGCACATACTACAGGCAGGACACGAGGACAAGAAAGCAGCGGGCGCGGCTGACGAGTGCGTTCGGTATCATGGCCCGGTTGCCGACGTAGCTAGTGGGGCTGGCGATATGCGAAGGAGGCGGCGATGCCGGCGCGGGAAGACTCACGCGGGGTGCTCGCGCTACTCATCCGGGTTGCGATAGGCGTCACCATCGCTTTGCAAGTTGGGACGGTGGCCGCGATCTCGGCCATCGCGGTGTGGCGCAAGCGCCGTCAGCGGCCCCAAGGATTCCCGCACGAGACGTTGCCGGACGTCCGTATCGGGGAGAATGCGCTGCGCATCTTCAGCTTCGGCCGGGACCTCTACGATGCGATGCTGTCGGCCATCGATGAGGCGCAGGAAACCATCTACCTGGAAACGTACATCTGGAAGAGCGACGACGTGGGCCGGGCGTTCAAGGAGCATCTCATCCGCAAAGCCGAGGCCGGCATCGAGGTCTATGTCATCTTTGACGCCTTCGGCAATCTGGTCGTCTCCCGCGAGTTCAAGGACTTCCCGCGATCGGTACACGCGTTGTCCTATCGGGCGATCAGCCGGCCATGGCACCTGTTGGACCCGCGTCGCTACGCGCTGGATCACCGCAAGCTGCTCGTCGTCGACGGTCGCATCGGCTTCATCGGCGGCTACAACCTGGGCAGCGTCTACGCCACCCAGTGGCGTGATACCCACCTGCGTATCGAGGGACCGGCCGTCGCGCAGCTCGCCGGAGCATTCGTGGCCTTCTGGAACAAGCACAAGCCGCGGCTGGAGCGCATTCAGCGTCACTATGCCGGCCAGTTCAACGCATCGATCGTCGCCCGCGATACGGACGCCCTGCGACTCAGCTTTCCCATCCGCGACATGTACATCGCCGCCATCGACCGGGCGGAGCGCCACGTGCTGATCAGCAACGCCTACTTCATCCCCGATCGCGCGCTGATTGACGCGCTGATCGAAGCGGCCGGGCGGGGCGTGGCCGTGCAGGTGTTGGTGCCATGGGAGTCCAATCACCCGGCCGCCGACTGGCTCGCCCGCGGGTACTTCACCGAATGCCTGCGCGCCGGCGTGCGCATCTTCGGCTACAAGGCAATGATCCATGCCAAGACCTGTACGATCGACGGTGAGTGGTCCACGATCGGCACGGCCAACCTGGATCGCCTAAGCTCCGTCGGCAACTACGAAATCAATCTGGAGATCTACAGCCAAGATATTGCCCGCCAGATGGAGGGGCTGTTCGGCCAGGACAAAACCGATGCCACGGAGTTGCGACTCGACTCCTGGGAGACGAGACCCTGGCCGTCCAAAGTGGGCGAGCGACTGCTGGTGCCGTTGCGAAATTTGATGTGAGGGTGTGCCGGGGGCGGGGACTGCGGTCCCCGCCCCCGGCATCATCATCCACCTTCGCTCGCCCTATTGGGCCTAGCCCGCTGCTACCAGGTCCAGTCCGGCCAGTTGCTCACTTGCCCGCGGCGATTCGAGCTGTTCCGCGACCGTATCTTCCGCTAGTCGGGCCAGATCGTCGACTTGCTCGGGAGTTCGCCGTGCTCGCCCTCGGGCCACGAGGTCGACCGCCGCCGGCTCGATGAGCAACACCCGCGTACCCTCCGCGCGCAGGACCGCTGCCTCGCGCTCGAGACGCCTGCTCAGCAGGCGTCGTCGCGCCGTGACGATCCGGCCCAACGGGTCCCCCAGCAGATCGGCCCGGCTGGAGAGGGGGTTGAACGCCACGACGAGATCCAGCCGCCGGCCGTGCAGCAGGTCGAGATTGGACGCGGAGTGGACAGCGCCGTCGACGAGGACGCGCCCGGCGATCGTCACGGGTTGGTAATAGCTGGGCATGGCGCACGAGGCGGCGATCGCCTCGGGCAGATAGGCAGGCGGTGCGCCGTGCCGGCCGAAGACAACGCGCTCGCCGGTCGTGTAATCGCAGGTGACGACCCACAGCCGCGGCGCCAACGGCCAGCCGTTCGGGGTCCACCGACGCACGACATCCCGGATGCCGTCGGTTGAAGCGGAGCCCTCCGGGAGCAGGCCACTAAGGACCTTCAGCAGGTTGCGTGGCCGCGGACGCAGCAGCTCCGACCGTGCCAGCGCCCAGGATCCCGGCGTGCGCGACGACCAACCGTTGACATATCTGGCGAGCGTTTCCCCGAGGTCGACGCCCAGTCCCGGTAACCCTTCGGCTTCCACCACCGCCGCGAGAATCCGCGGACCACCGGCAGAGAGCAAGTCAGTGGCCGGCAGCCCGGCAGCGATCAGCGCGCCCACGAGCGCCCCCGAGGATGTGCCGACGATCGCTGCCGAGGCCATGGGTGTCCAACCGGTCGATCGCTCCAGCGCACGCAAGCCACCGACAAGCCAGGCGCCACCCAGCACGCCGCCAGCTCCAAGCACCATCCCGACGCGCACGGCCCCGCTGTTCTCCCTACATCTTGCCGCTCTGCTCGTGCGACGTCCCAAGTCAGCATACCCGCCGGGGTCAAGACGTAGCGCGCCGTCGGCGCTTTGCTGGCGCGTCCACCAGATTCGTCGCCGAACCGTGGTGCTTGTTTCCGGCGACTTATTGGTGCATCCACGAAGTCCAGGTGACTTTTCACTGTCATCCTGAGCGCAGCGAAGGAACCCTGGCAGGCCGGACCAGAGGTCCCAAAGGCCCGCAAGGCGCCGACGGAGAGGCCAGGGGTCCTTCGCTGCGCTCAGGATGACAACGGGAGGACGGCGCGTGGCATTGGGACCCTCCGCGACCTTGGTGGACGAACCACTTATGCGCGTTGACCATTAAGGTCGGTGGTTTCGGGAAGCAAGCGACCGAGGCGGGCGGGACGCCCGCGCTCCGTGGAGGGCGGCGGTGTCGTCTTCTACGCGACATGCCTTGAGATGCACTGGACCAAATGAACCACTTCCATTAGTCGCCGGGGACTGAATTCTCGGATCGCAGCTCACCCGACCACAGCTTGCGCATCTCCTCAGATGTCACCAGCAGCTCGGCCAGTGTGCCCTGCGACTCAAAACGGCCATCTTTGAGGACGATGATGTGGTCGGCGCGTCGTAGCGCTGACGGCCGGTGGGAGACGGCCAGGACGGTGCTCGTCGCGTCCGCTCCGTTGCGTCGCTCGAACAGGCGCTTCCAGAGCAGTTTGCCAGCAGGCTCACGTCACCGTCCAGACGCTCGATCAGCTCACCGGGGGTGTGCGCCTTGTGAAAGCCGATATCCAGGCGTAGGCAGTGTAGGGTGAGGTCGGCGCGCAACTGGTTAGTGGCGCTCCAGGCGAGGTTCTCCGCGACATAGGCCTCGATGAGGGCCACGGACTGTCCGGCGAGCGCGATGCCGAGATAGAGCAGGGCGGCCACGGCGAGGGACGGAGTGATGAAGGCGATCTGGAAGGCGTGGCCACTCGTCGCGGTGTCGATGAAGTAGCGCAGGATCTGCGGGCCGCTGAGCTGCAGGATGATGCTGACCACCAGCAGTACGGCAAGCGCCAGCACGCGCCGCCAGCGCGGTCCCAGGTAGCGCCCAAGCAGCGCCAGGTGGCCTCCTGAGGGGACCTTCACTTGCTCCTCTGCTCCTCTGCCATAGCGGCTCCTTGACGATTCGTGGGTCGGGTCGTACCCTGAACGTACCATCCCTTGTAGCGGATGGGCGATGCGTCGCTCCTGCGAGTGGGCGGCATCGCGGCGGCGTGGGTCCGGCCGGTCGAGTCCGAGAGGGCAGCGATGCTGCGCGCGGTCGTGTTCGTCTCGGGCATGAGCTCGCTGGCCGCCGAGATGTGCGCCTCCCGCCTGCTGGAGCCCTATTTCGGCACCAGCCTCTTCGTCTGGGCCAACATCATTGGCCTTATCCTCATCTACCTTACCGTCGGTTACTACCTGGGTGGCAAGATTGCCGACCGCTACCCGACGCCCCGCCATCTCTACGCGCTGACCGCCATTGCCGGAGTGGGGCTGTTGCTCATTCCCTTCATCGCCCGCCCCATCCTGCGCTTGTCGCTCTTCGCCTTCGCCCAGTATTCGGTGGGGAGCTTTCTCGGCTCGATGCTGGGAACGGTGCTCCTGTTCGCCGTCCCGGTCACCTTGTTGGGCTGCGTCTCGCCATTCGCCATTCGCCTGGCCGTGCAAAAGGTGGAGCGGGCGGGCAACGTCGCCGGGTCGCTGTACGCGCTTTCCACCGTGGGCAGCATCGCCGGCACTTTCCTCTCCGTACTCGTGATGATTCCGACCCTGGGGACGGCGCGCACGTTGATGCTCTTTGCCGTGGTGCTGCTGGCTATCTCCGTGGCCGGTCTGGGACGGAGGCCACTGTGGCTGGCCGTGCTGGTGGGGCTGGTGCTGATTGCCCTCCCACCCGGACCAATCAAGCCATATCCCGGAATGATTGCCGAGCGCGAATCGCCCTACAACTATATCCAGGTGATACAGGATGGCGGCGTCCGCGAGCTGCTCCTCAACGAAGGCATCGCCATCCACTCGATCTTCAACCCGGCCGCCGCCAGCAGTCCCGATCCCCGCGCCCACCTGACACGCGCCTATTGGGATTACGTGCTCGTCGCTCCCTACTACAACCCTCTGCACGCCGCCCAGAGCATGCGGCGAGTGGCAATTATCGGCATGGGCGCCGGCACGATGGCCAAAGAGCTGACTTATTTCTATGGTCCGATTCCCATCGACGGGGTAGAGATCGATCCGGGCATCTTGCAGATCGGGCGCCAACTATTTGGCCTCGACGAGCCGAACGTCAACACCATTGCCCAGGATGGCCGCTACTATCTGCGCACGACCGCGAACCAATACGACCTCATCAGCGTGGACGCCTATCACACGCCGTACATCCCGTTCCAGTTGACTACTGAGGAGTTCTTCCAAGAGGTCAGTCAGCACCTGAGCGCCGATGGCAGCGTAGTCATCAACGTCGGCCGCACCGCGGCGGACGTGCGGCTGGTGGACGTGATCGCCCGCACCATGCGAGCAGTGTTTCCTTCGGTACACGTCATCGACGTCCCGGCCGCGCAGGACGCGCTGATCCTCAATAGCCTCATCGTGGCGGATAACCATCCTGCCAGCCTGGACGACATTCGCAGCCGGATGCAATCGCTACGCAACCCCGTCTTGCGCGACCTGGGCGTTCAGGCTGCGAAGGCCTCAACCGCCGTGCAGCAGACGCCGGGGCTGGTCTTCACCGACGACCACGCGCCGGTGGAGCAGGTGGTGGACAACATGATCATCCACTACCTGCGAACCGGGCAGTGACTGGCGCCCGGCAAAAACCTGGGGCGTCCGGTGGCGACGGTGGCCCGGCGAATCAATGACGCTGCTGGCGGATGCCGGGACGGACCCTCACTCCGGCTTCGCCACCTCTCCCCCGCAGGCATAAGGGGAGACGAAAAACTGTCAGGTGAGGCGGGCCTGGCAGAAGGCCTG
>CALBSQ010000046.1 GCA_937967325.1 uncultured Chloroflexota bacterium | reverse complement strand
GCGGCCTCAGTCGCCTCGGGCGCCGCCGGCGGGGACGCTTCCTCCTCTGGCCGCTGCGCTTGCGCCGGCGCTGCCGGCGGTCCCGGTGCGCCCTGCTGCTCCAACTTGCGGAAGGCCCGGACGGCGCGGCGCAGCTCCAGGCGGCGCTGGGCCGGCGTCAGGCCGGAGGCGTCGAGGGCGAAGGCGCGGTAGATCGCGGCGAGGTCGGCGTCGACCAGGCGCGGCTTGACGGCGAGTCGCTCGGCGATCTCGGCGCGGGGGCATCCCCGGCAGAGCAGGTCCAGGACCGTCCGCTGGCGGGCGGTGAGCTGATGGTAGGCATCGAGGACATCCTGGCCGTCCACGCCGCTCCCTTCCCGTCGGCCGGTCGTCGCTCTCCACCCGGAGGTCGGCCCATGGCCGTCCGTACCGGCCCCCACCGGAGGCGATGTAAGGACTGACATCGCCCCGGTTTCTGTCGATGCCAGTCCTTACACCGGCGGAACCGGCCTCATGTAACCACTTGCATGGCAGGACTGCCATTGCCAAACCGGCCAGTCGCGCGGCATGGTCAGGCCGACTACCGACGAGCCCGCAAAGGAAAGCTGATGCTGTCTCGATCGACACGGCAAGGACGCGTCGTGGCTCTTCCCGAGGCTCCCGTGCCCGCGATCGCCCGACAGGTCGGGCCGGCGTCGCCGATCGCTGGCCAGCGGGTCCCGCGGTCCGGCAGCGCCATGTCCGGGCGCTGCTCGGTCGTGGTGGCGCCGGCGTGGCTCCCGGGTGACGCCCAAGTAACGGGCGGGATGGTAGAGCGCAGGGGCCATGCCCGTCATGGCCCGCGCGGCCCTGCCGGCCGCTCCCGGCGCGTCGGCCAGCAGCAACGCTGGGGCACGGCGGGAGCACCGCGGTGATAAGAAGCATGCAGTCTAACGCGCATCTGCTGGTGAGGAAGGCATTGGCAAGCATGCGGTCTCACGAGTATCCGCCGCCTGACGCCGGACGGCATGGCGAGCGTCGCGATCGATCCCGTCGGCCCGCCGGCGGCATCCGTCATGACGCGGGGACGGCCCCGGCAGCGGCCGACGCTCCGGCGGGCAGCGCCATTCGGGACGTGGCCGACTGTCGCTATAGCAAGCAAATAGTCTTCCGACCAGCTAATGGTGGGGAGCAGGCCAGCCGCCGGACGATCGCGGCCGATCCGGTGCGCCCGGTGGGGCCGGCGCGGCCAGCGCGGCGGCGCGGTCGGTCGCGGCACGGGGCGGCGCTGGCGCGGCGGAGGGAGGGCAGGATACGCATTTCCGCCACCGCTGTCGCGGTGGACGAAAATGCCCGCCGCCGCAGCGGCGGTCCTGGACCTGCGGGCGACCTGCAGCGAGGGTGTTGCGGCAGCACAGGAGTAGGAGGACAGCATGCAAGTCAAGGGCTTCAGCCACGTCACGATCAACGTGCAAGACCTCGCGCGGGCGTTGCAGTTCTACGTGGACGTACTGGGGATGCAGGTAGTCCACCACGGCGCGCACGACGCCTATCTGGAGTGGGGAGCGGCCTGGGTCTGTCTGCAGGAACAGGCGTTGCCGGAGCCGCAGGCGCAGCTCGGGGTGGATTACGCGGCCTTCCACCTGGATGAGGCGGACTTTCCTGCCGCCATGGCGCGATTGCAGGCGGCGGGCGGCGAGATCGCGCGGGGGCCGCTGCAACGCGGGACCGGCTGGGCGGTCAACTTCCTGGACCCCGATGGCACGCAGCTCGAGTTGCACACGGCCACGCTCGCTGAGCGCATGCGGGTCTGGCGCTAGCGGGAGGCCAGCGATGACAAAGCACGGCGGCTACCGCTGCGAGTTCACGATCCGGGCGAGTGAGGAGGAGCGCCGGCAACTCCGGGAGCGGGCGCGGACGGCCGGGCTATCGCTCTCTCGGTATGTCGTGGAAGCCGGGCTCGCCGAGGAGCGGGTGCCGAGTCCCGAGGAACGCCGGCAGCGAGAACTGGCGCTGTTCCACGCGCGCAAGGTAGGGGTGAACCTGAACCAGATTGCCCGCCGCTTGAACGGCGAGATCGTGGTGCCGCCGGAGCGGATTGAGGCAGCCCTCATGGCGACGGCACAGGCGCTCGCGCGGCTGGCGGGAAAGGAGACATCGTAGTGTCCGGCGTGTTTATGCGCTTTGCCAAAGGCCGTACCGGCAGCAGCGGCGCCCACGCCCGCTACATCACCCGGCCGCCGGCGACGGAGCGCGATCCAGAGGCGATCCTCACCCGCAACTACCCGGAGTACGCCAGCGACGGGCGCGACTACGACGAGTTGCGGGACAACCTGACGGACTACTGCCGCCAGCAGGAGGAAGACGAGGAGCGCCGGCCGCGCCGAGGCGGTGGCGAGACGCGCACGCACTACCGGCTGGTGCTGTCCTTCGAGGACCAGGTGGATACCCGCGAGGCGCGGGACCTGGCCGACGACTACCTGGAGCGGACCTTCCCCGACGCCCGGGCGCTGGCGGCGGTCCACCAGGACACGGAGCACACCCACGTCCACGTGCATCTCCAGGCGCGCGATATCGACGACCACAAGCTGCACTTCGACCGGCATGCCTACGAGCGGCTGGACGAGCAATGGGCCGAGGTGTACGCGCGGGAATACGGCCCCGAGAAGCTGGCTGAGCACCTGGAGCGCAAGGAGGAGACGCGGGAGTGGAAACAGGACTATGCCCGCGCCATCGAGGAGGGGCGGGAGACGCCGCCGGCGCCGGAGCGGGCGGGGCATGCCTGGAACCGGGAGGACACCGAGCGCTGGGAGGAGCGCCACTATGGCCACGATCACGAAAGCCGAGCTGGAGACGATCAACGAGGACCTGCAGACCGAGAACCGGACGCTGCGGAGCGAGGTGACGCGGCTGCGGGCGGAGCTCGCGCGCTTGACGACCTCGCTGGCGCACGAAGCCGCGCGGTACAGGCAACTGAGCGAGCGGAGCGAGCAGCTGGCGATGCGGTACGCGCGGCTGAAGCGTTTGCTGGAGGAGTACGCGGAGCAGACCGAGGCGAGGGCGCGCACGACGACCGGCTGGTAGCGCCCGACCGTGACGACGATGATCGGGGGCGCTGAGCTCCTGCACCGTGGCCGGACCTGGTGCGCCCGGCCGCTTCCCCTCGGGGCCAGCGAGCCCCGCCCGGTGGGGACCCCCTTCCCCGCCGCTCCTCGCGGGTGTCCAGAACGCCGCGCGACGACGATCCGCGCCCACGGCTCGGCGCGGGGTGATGAAGGGAGCGCCCGATGGGCGAAGACCTGCTGCTGGCGATCGTGCTGGCGTGCTGCCGGCTGCTGCTGCTGCCGGTGCGCCTGCTGTTCCGGCGGGGCGTCTGGCAGGGCCTGCGGCGCCTGAGCTCCGGCGCCTTCCTGGCCGTGTTCCTGGGCGACCTGCACGCCGCCGGCTGGAACCCGGTCGTGTTGGTCACCGACGCCAGCCAGGCCCAGATCGCCTTGCTGATCGTGCTCATGTTCCTGACCGGCGGGCTCATGTTCTTCGGGCCGGCGCCGACCCAGCCCACGACCCACGGCTCGGCGGGCTGGGCCACCGGGAGCGAGCTGAAGGGGCTACTCACCGGCCGGCGGCGCGCCCTGGCCCCCGGCGCCCTCGCGCTGGCCCCATATGGCCGCCTCCGCCAGCTCGCGCTGCCGCCGGAACGGGCGACGCACCACACGCTGCTCGTGGGGCCATCCGGCAGCGGCAAGACGCGCAGCCTGTTCCTGCCGAACGCCGCCTGGGCCGCCGGCTCCTTCGTGGCGACGGACCCAAAAGGGGAGCTGTGGGCGCACACCAGCGGCCTGCACCCCGTTGCCTGGCGCTTTGCGCCGCGGGAGCCGGCGGCGTCGTGCTGCTGCAACTGGATCCCCTGGTGCCGCGACGTGCGCCTGGCGAATCTCCTCGCCGCCGCCGCGATGCAGACGGAGGCGGACCGCCACGAGCAGCAGTTCTGGAAGCTCGCCGACCTGCAACTGTGCGCCGCCCTCTTTGCGCACACGGCCTGCCAACCAATCCCGACGCCGGCGTCGGCCTACGCGCTGCTGGAGCTGGGGCCGCCGGCGCTCCTGCGGGTGCTGGCGCAGTCGCCGGCCCGCACGGCGCGCACGGCGGCGCGGACCATGGCCGGGCTGAAGGCGGAGACGCTGGCGGGGATCGTCCTGGCGGTGACGAACAAGCTGGCCTTCCTGGAGGATGAGCGGGTGGCGCGCGTCACCTCGGCGGACCTGCGGCCCCTGGACTTCCGGCTGTTGTTCCAGCAGCCCGTGGCGGTGTACTGGGTGCTGCACGAGGCGGACACCGCGCGGCTGGCCGGCCTGTCGGCGGTGTTCTTCACGCTGCTGCTGGATCAGCTGACGCAGGAACGGGGCGGCGTGCCGGTGACGCTGCTGCTGGACGAGTTCGCCAACCTGGGCTGCCTGCCGCACTTCGCGACGACGATCACGGTGGCGAGAGGGCGGGGGATCGCCCTGGCGCTGGGGGTGCAGGCGCTGTCCCAACTGGACGGGTTATACGGCCACGAGGGGGCGGACACCATCCGCGCCAACTGCGCGACCAAGGTGATCCTGCACGGGCTGGACTACCCCTCCGCCGAGCAGGTGTCGCGGTTGCTCGGCGAGTGGACGGTCCAGCAGGAGTACACGAGCCGGCGGCCGGAGGGGCTGCTGGTCACGTCCATGAGCTACAGCGAGCACCAGACGGCGCGGCGGCTCTTGACGGCGGACGAGGTGCGCCGACTACGGCAGGACGAGCTGCTGATCGTGACGGGCAACCGCCGGCCGGTGCGGGCCGGGCGCTGGTTCTGGGGCCGTCCGCCACGGCCGGCCGTGGCGGGGGCGCTGGGGCCGGCCAGGGTGCAGCCGGCGGCGTTGCCGGTGGCGGCAGCGGCGGCGAGCGCTGCGGGGCGACGGTCGGAGACGAGCTTACGCGACCGGCTGCGGGCGCTCGACGAGGCGGACGATGCCGCGGCGACCGGCGGCTGATCGCTCCGTGGGACACGCCAGGGCCGCCAGTGCTCCTGGAAGCGGGGCACGCCGTGCTCCGGGCGCTCCAGAGCAGCGGCGCGCGGCTGGTGGCCTGGCCGGGAGCGCAGCGGCGCGGCGCGCAGCGAGGGTGGGCCTCCCCGCTGCGCAGCCGAACCGCCAGGGAAGCGGCCCGCCGCGGCACGCTCCCGAGGATGTGGCGGCCGATTTCGGTCGGCGGGCGCGCGGACCAGGGCGACGTGCTGGTTATCGGTTGCCTGGCGCGCCGCGGCGGGGCAGGCAACCGCCTCTTCAGCGTGGGTGACCACCCCCCGGCGCGTCAAGGGTCGCCCGCGGCGCCCGCTGCGCGGCTTCGCCCTTGACCCGCCTGCGTTCGGCGCCACTCCCGAACCGCCGGCGGCGCGCCGCCAGGGCCGGCGATCCCGCGAGGGGAGGGATGCCGCCATCGGAGCGGGCGGGAAGTGGCGCCGGCGTCGGGAGCGGCTCAGAATCGCGCCAGGATGGCGTCAGGACGGCGGCGGCGCTGTCCGTTGGTCTGCTGGGCCGTGCGCCGCCGGTGGCTTCGACGGCCGCCCCGAACGGCGGGGCGTCGCTTGCAAGCGCTCGACCTCCGAGCGGCGGACGGCGCGCTCGATCACGGCGCGCTCGACATAGGGCAGGGTGCCCGCGTCGATGAGCTGCGCCACCCGAGCGCGGGTGAGGCCCAGGAGGCGCGCGGCCTCCGCCTGGGAGAGGAGCTCGTCTTGGTCCATACCGGCACCATACCCGCCGATCCCTACGCGCGTCAAGGAATCTTCGGTAGCGCGCCCCAAATACTTGACACGCTTATGGTATTCCGGTAAAATATAATCGTGCTAAGTAATAGAGAGGAGCAGCCCCGAATGGTCAAGATCACCGCCCCCGTCACCGCCGACTGGGTCGCCGCCGCCGAGCGCGCCGCCCGCATGCTTCGGCGCGGCTACCAGGCCGCCCGTGTGGGCGATGGCGTCTACCGGGTGCGCAGCGCCAGCCACCAGGACACCATCCATACCGTCCGCATCCGCAACCTGGGCCAACTGGACGCCACCTGCGACTGCCCACACGGCCAGCACGAGGGAGCCAAGGGCCAGTGCTGGCACAAGGCGTCGGCCCTCTGCCAGGAGACCCGCCGCCTCCCCCGCCCGCTGGTCAGCGCCGAGGAGATCGAGCGGCGCATGGCCCGCTTCGCCCGCGCCTAGGGGGAGTGCTCCCCCTAGGCGCGCAGGGGAGCCGGACGACCGGCTCCCCACCGGCCAGACACCGGCAGCCAAATAGGCTGGGCGTGAAGGAGGAACCGTACCAATGCAAACCGTGACCGTCTTCGCCACGATGCGACCGGACACCGACGGCGGACCCTGCATCGTGATCGTCGAGCGCACCAGCGACTTCGACCAGTTCGTCGGCCTGGTGCTGGGCTTCCGCCGGGACCCCGACTGTGTGCGCCTGGTCTGGCGCCTGGAGACGCCGGCGCCGCCTCTCCCGGCGGCAGCCCGCCGGCCCATGCTCGCCTTCGTCCCCGCCTGCTAACGAGAAAGGAACCGCCGCCCTGCTCCAGACCGTGCGGGAAGGCTTGCACGCCCTGGCCGAGGAGCTCGCCGCCGGCAAGGGCGACCGCCTCCGCGCCACGCTGGACTTCGCCGGCCGCTTCCACCGGTACTCGCTCTGTAACCAGGCGCTGATACGCAGCCAGTGCCCGACCGCCAGCTATGTCGCCGGGTACCGGACCTGGCAGAAGTTGGGCTACCGGGTGCGCAAGGGGGAGCGGGGCATCCGCATCCTCGCCCCCCGCCCGTATACGCGCGTCGCCGACGACGGCGAGGAAGAGCAGCGCGTCGCGTTCCTCGCCGTGGCGGTGTTCGACGCCGGCCAGTTGACGGAGCCGCCAACCCTGCCCGTCCATCGACCCGCCCTGCCCGGCGACCAGCAGGCGCGCTACGCCGCCGTGCTGGCCGCCGTCCAAGCGGAGGGTATCCGGGTCGAGGAGCGCGACGACCTGGACAGCGCGGAGGGCTCCAGCGCCGGCGGCGTGATCGCGATCCGGCGCGGGCTGGACAGCCGCAACCGCACGCTGATCCTGCTCCACGAGTGGAGCCACGAGGTGTTGCATAAGGGCGAGGCGAAGACGCTCGCCCGCGCCCGCAAGGAGGCGCAGGCGGAAGCGACGGCGTACGTCGTGAGCCGGCGGTTCGGTCTGCCGCACCCCTTCGCCGCCGACTACCTCCAGAGCTGGCGGGTGCTGACGCCGGACGATTTAGTTCCTCAGTGCAACGTCGGACTGCAAAAAGCGCCAAGCGCTACGCGGCAAACGGCGGGTATTGCGCGTGACACGGGACCTCCGAGTGCAACGCCGAACTGCAAAACAGTGCAAAGGGGAGCTGCAAAGCACAGTCAGAGCAGCGATTCGATGCGGCTCAGGTCGTCTTTGGTTCTTTGATCATGAACTGGTTGCCACTCGGGTCGACGCATACCGCGAACGGCGCCCCGGTACATGGGCACCGGCTTAAGGGAAGCAAAACGCTCCCTCCGAGCCGCTTGACTTTCTCCTCGTAGGTGGTCACTGAGTCGACCTTCAGTGTCGGGAAGTTGTCGGCAAGGGGGTTGCCGTCGGCTTTCTGAAAGATGCACGTGACGACCTCGCCGTCCCGCATGAGGGCGCGATAGTTGATCCCGGCGAACACGCCCTCGGAAACGCGGTCGTGGGGGTAAAGGTCCGCGTAAAAGCGGGCGGCCGCCTCCATGTCGCTGACCGTGACGGACATACCGAACGGCTCGGGAAGCTGGGTCATGACGATCAACCTCCTATGCTCAGGTCTCCTTCGCGCCTGTGCTGTCGCGTGCGCGTGCCACGAGTGGGCTGGTGACCAATTGCTCTGGTCAGTAAACCACTGCTTCGGGTTCGGCGTAAGTCACTGAGTGATAGAGTTGCGCATACAAAGAGTGATAGTGCCCGCGCCGCCGCCACACACGCGGCGCGTCGCGCGGAGGGGTGATGGAGGCCGACCTCTCGTTCGGAGCCTGGCTCCAGCGACGCCGCAAGGGCCTCGACCTGACTCAGGCGGAGCTCGCGCAGCAGATCGGCTACGCCCGAGTGACGATACACAAGATCGAGACGGACCAGCTTCGGGCGTCCCGCCAAATAGCGGACAAGCTCGCCGACGCGCTGGCGATCGACCCCAGCGAGCGGGAGGCGTTCGCGCGGTTCGCTCGGGACGACCTCCGCGCGGGCCCACTCCCGGCGCTGCCCCCGGTCCCGGCGCTGCCCCCGCTCCCCGGCTCCGCGCGGCGACGCCACAACCTGCCGGTCTCACTCACCCCCTTCATCGGGCGCGAGCGGGAGGTGCGGGAGGGATGCGCGCTGCTGTGCGGGAACGTGCGGCTGCTGACCCTGACCGGCACAGGCGGCATCGGCAAGACGCGCCTCGCGCTCGAGATCGCCGCGGCGACCGTCGAGACCTTTCCCGACGGCGTCTGGTTCGTCGACCTGGCCCCGCTGGCCGATCCGGATCTGGTCTCGGCGGCCGTCGCGGCGGCGCTCGGGCTGCGCGGCTCCCCAGGTCAGCCCGTGCGCGCCGCGCTCGTCGCCGCGCTCCGCGGCCGGCGCCTGCTCGTGGTGCTCGACAACTGCGAGCACCTCGTCGAGGCGTGCGCCCGGTTCGTCGAGGAGATCGTGCGCGCGGCGCCGGATGTCCGCATCTTGGCGACAAGCCGGGAGGCGTTAGGGATTGCGGGAGAGGTCAACCGCCGCGTCCCATCGCTCAGCCTGCCGCCACGCGACGCGCTACCGTCGCCGGACCGGTTGACCCAGTCCGAGGCGGTGCGCTTGTTTGTCGAGTGTGCCCGCGCGGTCCAGCCGGAGTTTGCCGTCAACGACCGGAACGCGGGCGCCGTCGCACAGGTGTGCGCCAGCCTCGACGGCATTGCCCTCGCACTCGAACTCGCCGCGGCGCGTCTGAGGGGGCTGTCCGTACAGCAGCTGTCGGAACGGCTCGACCAACAGTTTCGCCTTTTAACCGGCGGCCGAACCGCCCCGCGTCGACAGCAGACGATCCGGGCCGCCATCGATTGGAGCTATGACCTGCTCACGCCGGAGGAGCGGTCGCTCTTCAATCGCTTGTCGGTCTTCGCGGGTGGTTGGACGCTGGAGGCGGCGGAGACCGTATGCTCCGGCGAGGGTATCGCGACCGATCTCGTGCTCGAGCTCCTCCTGCGGCTCGTAGATAAGTCACTGGTGGCGACGGAGGAGCGACCGGACGGGCTCGTGCGCTATCGACTGTTGGAGCTCCTACGCCAATACGCCCGTGAGCGGCTGGCGGCACGTGGCGAGGCTTCGGTCCTCGGGGCACGCCACGCGGCGTATTACCGAGCGCTCGCGACCCAGGCGGGGCTGGCGTCGCGAGGTCCCCAGGAGCTCGCGTGGCAGCATCTCCTGCAGCAGGAACACGACAATGTGCGCGCGGCGCTGCGCACGACGCTTGCGAGCGGCGCCGCCGATGCGGGATTGCACTCGGCGGCGCCGCTGTGGTGGTTCTGGTATGTGCGCGGGCATGTGACGGAGGGGCGGGAATGGCTCGCGCGGTTGCTCGCTCTTCCGGGAGGGCGGACAGCCTCGCGGGCGCAGGCGCTGTTCGCCGCGGGACAGCTGGCTATCTTGCAAGGCGATCATGCGGGAGGTCGGCCTCGCGTCGAAGAGAGTGTCGCGCTTTGGCGCGAACTTGGCGACGAGGTAGGATTGGCGGCGGCGCTCCATGCCTTGGCGCACCTGGCGCCCGATGAGTCTGTCGAGCGGTCCCTTCTCGGCGAGAGTGTAGCGCTCTTTCGAGGCGCCCAGGATTCGTGGAATCTCGCCTGGTCGCTGCACTGCCTCGGGAACGCCGTGGCGGCCGCGGGTGATACGGTGACAGCCCGCACGCTCCACGAAGAGAGCGTCGCGCGCTTCCGAGCGACGGGTAGCCAGTCGGGGCTCGCCATGGGGCTTGCGGGTATGGGCCATGTGGCGGTGTTGCGGGGAGAGTACGAGCTGGCGACCAGGCTCTACGAGCACACCCTGGCAATCCGCCAGGAGATGGGAGACCTGGCGGTGAGCGATACCTTGAACGCGTTGGGCAATGCCGCGCGCGGCAGCGGCGACTACCGTCGGGCGGTGACGTGCTTTCGAGAAGGACTGGTGCGGTCTCGCGACACGGACATCAACTGGGAGCTCTTCTTGAGTCTGGCCGGGTTGGGGCACGTGGCCGCGGCGACGCGGCAACTCGTGCGATCAGTGCGGCTCTTTGCGGCGGCGGAGACGTTGCGCTTGGCCTTGGGAGTTCGATTGGTTCCTGCTGACCAAGCAGACTGGGATCGAGCGATCGACGCTGCTCGTGCCGACCTAGGAGACAACGAGTTTGCGGCGGCTTGGATCGAAGGCCATGTGATGTCACTCGAGCAGGCGATGGCCTACGCGCTCGCGGACGATGCCGAACCCGCCAGCACATTGTGACCCTGGGGCACTCCGTCGCGTAAGCGAACGTGTGGAAGCTCGTGACCGCGACGGGCTAGTATGTCAGGTCGGCGGATCAACAGGTCACAGAATTCAAGGCGGCCGATACAGTTGTGACCGCCGACTGTCAAGTGGACAGAATTCCGGTTTGAAACTGGTACAAACCGGCTGGCTGCCTGGCCTTTTGCCACGATCGCTCAGCCGGAGCCGAACGAGATCTGGGGGGCGCGAATCCGCGGTCGCAGCCAGCGTCCTTGCACTCTGCATGCGGGTCAAGCCGTCAGCGTCGTCAGCAGCGGTGGGCAATGAGCGGCGCTGAACTCAGGCATCCGGTCCGCCTTCCGCAGTGCTTGTGGCGGGCGGATCGCCGAGCAATGGCCGATCCTTGATTCGCCAGGAGGGGCCTTTGAGGGAGACGACCTGGCCGCGATGAACCAGGCGGTCGATGATCGCCGAGGCCAGCGCCACGGCATGCACCACATGGGGTAGTGCAACGGAAGCTGTCACCAGCCGCAATGTGAGGACGAAGTTAGCCGCGTAGTATGAGCAGGTGATGCTTGGCTGGCGGTGGTCATGAAGTGCCGAATCTTCCGCTGGCAAACGCACTCCGACCAATTTCCCCGTCGCGTCGCCCGGTTGCCACGCGTGCATTAGACTGCCAACCGGCGAAGAAGTACCGACACCCGTTCTTCTGGGAACTTTTCTGCCGGTGCCTACAGGAATTGATCGGCGGTGAGGCGTTCTTGAGTGATCTACTTTGCCCCTGGCCGCAGCGACCTTAACATTCCCCCTGGTAGCGGAACACCAGCTGGTCCCTTTCTGACAAACTAGCAGTCTGTCGGAGAGAAAACCAGATCGCCGCTTTGGCTTGTTTGGGCGGGTCGTTTTGCCTTCAAAATGCGGCGAAGAGCGGTTCCGTGACCCCGATAGATAGCGAAATCGGGGCAGAGAGCTGGACGTTTCCTCCTCTCCGACAGGCTCCTAGCGAAAATCAACGCCTTCGGACGGCGAACGTGGCGTGGAGCGCCGCCGACCGCTGCCCCGAACGCTGGCGCCGCCCGCGAAGTCGCTAACTTGCTGGCGTGCGCGCACAGGCCGTCACCAGGGGCAGCAGCATGAAGGGAATGCCAGTGCGGACTACCTCGGCGTGGTACCGTTCGGCCAAAGTATCTACCTGCAGAACCTCGGCGGTCGTGATGCCGTACCGCTCCAACAAGGGAACGATGCTGCGGACCGATTGGGCGTCAACGCTGTAGCCGGCCCAGTCGTCCCGGCAGCCCAGGGGGGCGTGGAGGAACATCTCCGGCGCGCCCAACCCCGCCTCCAGAAAAGCCCGATAGAGTACGGGGGCCATAGCAATGGGAAGGTCCAGTCGCCGCCACAGTTCAGCAGTCCACTCCCACAGCGAGCGGCTCAGGCCCGTTGGGCCAGCGCGCACGTACCCAAGTGCGGTGGCGAAGTCACCCTCCGCGAAGGCCACGATGCCGCCAGGCCGCACTCGGGCCGCGATAGTACGGAGCGTCTGGGAAGCGTTGCTGGTATGCATCAAGACAAAACGGCCGATGGCCGCGTCGAAGTCACTCCCGAGCGCTGCTGTCCGACAATCGCCCTCCACGAAGACGAGGTTGTCCCGGCGCTCCGCCTGGGCGCGCGCCCAGGCGGTAGCAAGGACCGCCGGATTCACGTCGACGCCGACGACCGCCCCGGACGGGCCGACCAACTCGGCAGCCAGGAATGCTACATCTCCGGCGCCACTCCCGACGTCCAGTACCCGCATGCCGGTGGTGACGCCAGCGTCCTGGAGAAATCGTCGGGTGGTCCGGCCATAGAGGTCGGCCTGGAGCATCAGGCGCTGAGTCTCGGCGTCGGATGCTCCCAAGACATACGTCGGCTCTTGGCGTGGCGTCTCCTGCATGATGCGATTTCCTCTTTGGTCTATGCACGGCATCGAGCGGCAGGCCATTCCCGCGTGGAACCGGCGGAGTTCCGGCAACTGCGGCGACCGAGCCTATACGTGTAAGTTCCCGGTGAGCCAGAGGATGAGAATGATCAAGATGATGATGCCTACCGGCCCGATGCTGACCCCACCATAACGGCCGTAGCCGACGCCCCCGAAGATGATCGCGATGATCAACAGGATGATCAGCAGCGTGAGTACAGACAAAGGTGCTTTCCTCTCACGAAGGCGACCGAGCGATGGCCCAGTATAACCAAGGTCTGCTAGAGTCGCCTGGTTGCAACGGCCGCTACGGCTTGTATCTTTTCGAGGCCGCCGGCAGAGCGCGGTGAACTGCGGAGCCACGCCAACCCCCTTTCCCGCGGACGCGGCGGCGCCGGGCGAACTTGACGACGCGGGCCGTGGGGATATGCTGACGGGAAGTAATCTGGCCGTGCGGGGCCACCGTCGGCGGACGGATGCTGGAAGGTCGCGCGGAATCGGCCTAGAGAGGGGGAGCGATGGCCGGGTGGGCACTGGCGGGCGTCCTGCGCGCGGCTGGGGACGTGGAGAAGGCCGACCTCGGGCCCAACCGCGCCGCATTCCCCTTGAGCGCGGTGGACACCGGCGGCAAGTTCTCGCTGACCGATTTCACCATGGCCCCGCCGCCGGCGCCCGGACCGCCACCGCATATCCACCAGGACGCCGACGAGGCCGTCTACGTCCTGGAGGGAACGGTCGAGCTGGTGGTCAGCGACCAGTACCTGACGGGCGCGGCCGGCGCAGTGATGCTCGCCCCGCGGGGCACGCTGCATAGCATTGCCAATGCGGGGTCCGGTCCCGCGCGCATTCTGGTCGTTCTCTCGCCGCCAGGCTACGAAGGGTTCTGGCGGGAAATGGCCGCCCTGCGGGCGCGGCTCGGCGGCCCGCCGGACCAGGCGACCACGCTCGACCTCCAGCGCAAGTACCACCTCGCCACGGGCGGCGAAGCTCGCCAGTTCGAGTGAGTCCGTCCGGATGATTTGCCGCCCCATATAGCCACGTTGCCGCATGCTGGCCGTTCGGTCCCGAAGCGCATGCCTACCCCCCTCCCCACTTCTGAGACGATGATAGTGGATGACTTGTGGGACGACGCCCCACGGGTGCATTACGGTGTTGTATACAAGCTATCGGATATTCCCGTAAACTGCCGTTTGCGGCATGGTCCCCCCGGAAGTTTATGCTTTCCCGATACAGGGGTACAGCCGAGATACGTGTGAAAGTAGGAAATAGACAACACGGCCGGCCGACGCCACACGTAGCCGTAGCGCGCGCCGGCGGCCGCGGCGTGCTCAAGCGGGATGCCGCGGCCGGTCAGGTAGTCGGTGCCGACGGTCCCGGCGAGCGGGCGCGCGGCATCCCAGATACGCCGCCAGTCCTCGGTAGGGGCCGCGGCCTCAGCGCTCGGCAGCGCCGGCGTTGGCGCCAGGGCGAAGGCGCGGCGTATGGAGCGGCCGGCGCTGCCGTTGCGGTTCTTCTGGATCTGCAGCGTCAGGGGCGCCTCGCCGGCGGCGTCGGGCGGCGTGTCCTTCTCGCGGTTGAGGTCGAACACGGTCTCGGCGGCGTACTCGAACTTCCTGGACCCGGCGCTCGCCGACAGCCCGCCCACGCTCATGCTGGCGCGGTTGCGCTCGGCGACCGCGAGGATGGGCACATCAAGGGAGCGAGCGAGGCTCCCCAATGCCAGGAGCGCGGCGTTGAGCCGGTCGTACTCCGGGACGTTGCTAGCCGCCTGTTCGCTCCAGCTATGCACGCTATCGACCACCATCAGCAGGTGCGCGGCCTGATAGCGGGCGCGCAGTCCGCTGGCGGCGGCTTGCAGCCAGGCCGGCGCGGCAAAGCATTGGGTCGCGTCGGCGAGCGCCAGCATGGGGACAGCCTTGGCGGCTTGCCGGGCCAGGGCGAGCGAGTGCGCCGGCTCGAGCTCGCCGCTCTTGAGCTTGCCCAGGAAGGTTCCGGTGGCGCGGGCCGTCACGCGGCGGAACAGCTCCAGGGCGCCCATCTCGGTGGTGACGAACAGGGCCGGACAGCCGCACTCGGCGGCGGTTTGCAGCGCCCAGGCCGTCTTGCCCACGCCGGGGGAGCCGTGGGCGACGTGGACGCCGGGGGCGAGGAAGCCGCCGAGATCCTTGTCCACGGTGGGGAGCGACGTCACCGGACCGCGCTGCTGACCGGTGGTATAGGCGTCATGGGCCGCGGTGGCGTCCTGCTCCCAGGCAGCCAGGAGCGCATCGAGGGCGTAGAGCTGGGGCTGTGCAGGCGGGGCGGCAGGGCCGTTCGTGGTCGTCGCGCTCAAGGGGGAAACCTCCGAATCAGTGGCCGGCCGGTGGTCGCTGTTCGGACTATCCCTCATCGCGGCACCGCGCGCTAGCGCGCGGTCGGCGCAGTAGTCTTTATAGACTTCATGGGGGAGGCTACCAGGGGGGATTCTCCACACCGTCCGTAGCCTATTTCCACTGAGCGCTCGTAGGCGTGGATTGTGGACACCGAGAGACCAGTATTGTTTCGGTACCCACTCCGGCGGCGTAATGGCAATCTTCTGTGCGAGCCAGCGATCTGGCTTGCTCCTTGGCGCGTCGTCTTTCCCCGGCAGGAATTCATAGTGAGCAATCACGCCGTCTCGTTTGAGCGTGTCAAGGGCGTGGACCCAGCGATCGATGGCGCGGCCGGGGAACTTCCGTTGGGTCGGGCCGCCCGTGTCGATGCGCGCCTCTTGGAGGAGCCGCGAGAGGAGCATGGGCTGATCGTAGGTGCGGCTGTGGCTGGCTTCTCGCCAGTGAAAGGCCAAATGATAGGCCAGTCGCTTCTCTACCTGTTCGTTGTGTGGGTCGTAGCGGAGCGCCTGTTGCATCAGGAGCGCTGTTTGCCGGCCGGCGCCACTGGTCAGGAAGTGCCGGGTGTACTCGCCGAGCACGGCGCGAATGACCAAGGGGATTTCCTGCCCGTCGAAGGAGGTCTGGGTGACAGTGTCGGTGATGCTGAGCAGCACGGAGCTGATGTTGAGGGGCTGTTGCTTCTTGCCGCGTTTTGCCTGCCAGCTCGTGAGCCGACCGGTGAGAAACCAACGTGTCAGCTCCTCAAAGGCTTTGCCTATAGCCAGGCGATCCTCCGTCCGGTAGCCATGGCTATAGTGGTCGGAGCGTTTGGTGACCGGCGCTAGGCCGCGATCGCGGAGGATGTCATCGACGTTGGCGACGATCCCCTCGGCTGGCGCGTACTCGGCAATGTAGCGGGCGGTGATGGCGGCGTAGACGTCAGCTACCGTGTCGCCTGCGACGTTGGCGAGCTCGGCGAGCATAGCGTCCGGGGTCCTGGCGTCGCAGCGCCGTTGTACCTCGACGTGTTGATCGTGGTCGGGATCCTCTTTGCGATAGACGGCGACGTTGTCTACGGTGGCCCACTGGTCGGGGTGGCCGGCCTCGAGCATGGCGTACCGGACTACCTGAAAGGGCATTGCCGAGGGTACGGCCGCGCGTCCTGCCTGCCAGGGGCCGGGATGTCGCACGAGCGTGGTGAGCTTCGGCGGGGTGAACAGGTCGTCCCAGGTGCCATGGCGGTCGGGCATGCCGATGATGGTTTTGGGATCGGCGATACACCAGCGCAGCGTGTAGCGGTCGCTACCGTGTTGCTCTATCTGGAAGATGGTCCAGGCGGTGACGTCCGCCGCGTCTTTCTGCGAGTTGAGCAGCAGGAGCACACGCTGGAATCAATACAGGTCACCCTGTAGACCGGGTGAGCGCAGCTCGGGCGGCAGTGCTTCCTCCGCGCTGCTCGGGATCTCCGGGTCGAAATGCTGGATGGGTGGGGTAGCAGCGTTGCCGTCGTCGGGGGGGCGTCCCAGCAGCGCAGCGACGTCGGGAGGCGGGTCGACGTACCCGACCATTGCCGCTTGAAACTGGGTCGGTGGGCTACCGCCGGCGCACAGGCCGGAGATAGCCCAGGCGGTCAGCCGATCTTCCGCAGCCTGCTTCTTCGCGTTGAAGTCCTTTCGCCAGCGATCTACTGCTCCGGTAATACTGGTGGGTAGCTTGTTATCATCTGGCTGGCGCGGCACTGACTACCTCACTCTCCGATGCTTGGGCGGGGTCCAGCGCGGCGTTGTACAGGTCGTTCGGCGCACAGTGCAGCACCTCGGCCATGCGCCGGGCGATGTCCGGTGAGGGCGGTTTCTGCTGTCCCTGCTCCACATTCCGCCAGGTCCAATAGCTGATCCCAGACTTTGCGGCCGCTTTGGCAACACTCAGGCCGCAGAGTGTCCGCTGTGTGCGAAGGAAGGTAGGGATGGACACGTGTTGCACCTCTGGTGACTGGTGGGGAGGCGCCGCTGTTGGGCAGGTGAAGTAGCCGGGTCGGGGGGGATAGACGACTGCCGGTGTCTGTCGGTAGTCTTCATCGGCGTAGGGCTTTGGTAGAGCACTGCGCCTCCCTCCGGGGTCCGGCGCCGTTTCCTGTTGAGCACTGGGGGCGGCGCCTTGGCATTCCTTAGCTACATCGAACAAAAGTAGCTTTCATATTTTACCAAGAACGGGCCTGTAATGACGATGGGCCAAAAGACCCACCCCCATTGGCTAATGGTCTTGACGACTTTCCAGCCATAAGGTCGATGGGTCTTCTGGGCTGAATCCGGCATTGAGTCCCCACTGCCTTGTGATTGTCCGCCCACAACCGTAGACACTTGTCACTTGGTTCCTGCAATACCACGCGACGCCGGGCAACATCGCACAACGCGATGGAATGCTGTTGCTGTTGGCCTTCCGTGGCGGGAAGTATCGTCTTTTCTTGCTAACGCTGGTTGGTCAGCTTCGGGTCTGGATTGTGCGAGGCTGCTTGACGTTGCGTTGTGTCGTTGCCGCTTAGGAGGTGCGCCTTGCCCACGCCGCGGAAGCCTAGCCCACCGACGACGGAGACGGTCGATCACTTCTGCGCCGAGTTCGACGATCTGTTCTGCCGGCTCGCCGAACGTCAGGCGCTCCGGCAGTACCTGATCGGCCTCCTCCTCCCGCGCGAGCACAACAAAACGCTGACCGTGTTGGCCTCGCTGGTGCCCGGGGCCGAGCGGCAGCGGCTGCACCACTTCCTGCACGACGCGCCCTGGGACACTCAGGCGCTCAATCAGCGGCGGTTTGAGCTGTGGAAGAACCATCCCGCCCTGGCGCCTCACGCTGACAGCGTCCTCATTGTGGACGAGACCGGCGACCCCAAGCGTGGGCGCCGGATCGTGCTTGCCGCCAACCAGTACATCGGCAAGTTGGGGCACACCGCCAACGGGGTCGTTTCGGTTACCAGCCACTGGACCGACGGAACCCGGCATGTCCCCCTCGGTGTCAAGCCGTACCGCCCGGCGTCCCGGCTTGCCCAGGGCAAGAGCGATCCAGCCTTCCAGACGAAGCCCGAGTTGGCATGGGAGTTGATCCAAGAGGCCCGCGCCGTTGGCATTCCCTTCAGGATCGTCGTGGCCGATTGTGTCTATGGCGAGAACCCCAAGTTGGAGGCGCGGCTGTTCACCGCCGGCCTCAAGTACGTTCTGGCCGTCCGGCCCAACCGGGGCACCTGGCAGGTCGTGGAGGATGAGGCCAATCCGCCGGCATTCACTCCCGCCGAAGCGGCCCAGCGCCTGTCCCCAGAACAGTGGCAGCAGACGGTGCGCACCGACAGCCACAGCAAGGAACTGGTCCATTACGTCGCCGAACTGTCGTTGGGGAACACGTACGGCCCCGATCAGTTGGTGCGCCTGGTCGCTGCCACCGACGACCCGGTCACGCTCAAGGCCGACACCACCTGGTACATGACCACCAACCTGACACGGGAAGAGGCTGCGCCGGCGGAGGTTTATCAATGGTACTGCTGGCGCGACTGGATTGAGCATTTCTACAAACCGAGCAAACATGAACTTGGCTGGGCTGACTTCCAAATGCGGTCAGAACGTGCCATTGTGCGCCACTGGCTCCTCGTCATGCTCGCCTTCACCTTCAGCCTCCTGGTCGGCGGCCCGACGCAGCCGCAGTCCACGGGCCCAGCCGCCACCGAACAAGCGGGGAAAAAAATCAGCCGGGCGGCTGGTCTGGGCCGACACCCTACGCCAGGTCCGCCGCTGGCTGTGCCCGTGGGCGCGTCTCCATATCTACTGGCGCCACTGGTCCACAGCGCCACCGCCGCCGGAGTTGGCGGCGCTCCTCGATCATGTCGATCGGTCGCTCCCGCTTGACGCCCCAACATGACCAACCAGCGTTAGGAACAATGGGGCTGTAGGCGGCGAGACGGTCTTGCCGGGGCCGATAGCGCGGGCGATGAGCAGCATACCGCCAGTGCCGATGAAGGGGTCTACCACAATGCCGGCTTGCGGATCGGGCCGTGCTGATCGTGCAGCACCGGTGGGAATTGGCTTGCCTGGAGGGCTCCGGCGCGAATGCTCTTGAAGAACGTGGCGACGCGCAGGAGCTCGCGGCTCGGTCGTGAGTAGGGGTTGACGACGCCGACCGGCAGGCCGAACTCGCGGCGCGCCATGTCGATCGGTGTCACCAGATCCGAATCGTTCGAGACAACAACGGCCGCCTCATAGTCGCGCTGGAACCCGTCGAGCAGCAGGTAGGACGCGATGTTGACGTCGGAGCCTTTTTCCTCCGTCTTCCAGACCGTCACGGTGCGGGTGCCGTTCGGCAATGGGGTAGCCAGGGTGGCGAGCACCTGATGAGAGAGGAATTGCCCTTCGTGGATCGACAGGTTGGGGATGGTCTGGAGCGCTCGGAGGTAGGTAGCCTGGCGCGTCGGCTGGTCGGGGTCGCTAGCTCGGGCCTCTACCCGAGCCGTGAAGTAGCGGATGCGGTGGATGGTGTGCCGGGGTAAGAGCGCCGCGCAGAGCTTGGAGAGGTCCAGCCAGCGGTAGGGGCTTCCTTTAAGGCAGCCGTAGTAGAGATTGAAGCCATCGACGTAGACGTTGGTGTTCACGCGTTTCCCTCAGCGACATAGCACGACCGGACGGATTGTTGACTATCCCGGCGCCATTCGGTACGGTAGTGCTGTAACCCCCCCAGGTCCTTCGGGAGCTGGGCGCGAAGCCGCCTCCGGGCGGCTTCTGCTTTTCTCGGGATATCATCGCCTACCAAGCCACGGCCACCAGCGGGGCGGGGTCTATGTCGTCGGCGGGATCTCGTCAGGTCGGCCGGCACCGGCCGGCAGGGCCAGGGTGCGGGCTTGCTCGCGGGCCAGTAGTTGGCGCAGCTCGCTTTGCGCCTGGGTGGCGTGGTCGAGCTGGTCACTGAGGAAACGCACCTGCTCGGCCAGCCGGTCGCGCTCGGTGGTGAGCTGCCCGAGCAGGGCCTCCGTGCCGCGCTCGGGCGTCCCGGGAGCATCCGCACGTGCGTGCGCGTTGGACGTGGCCGTCGTGGCATCGGCCAGTTGCACCAGCAGCCGGCCATGGGCGTCCTTGCGCTCCCGCGGGGCGCCGCCCTTGCTCCGCCGGCGGTTCCCTTTTGGGGTTTTTCGGAGATTAGAGAGCTCCGATGGCAGGCTCGGCGAGGCCGAGATGGTCGAGGCGCTTCTGGATGGCGCTTTGCTCCGCTTCGCCCCGGTATCGACCGCGGAAGCCGGGGGCGTGCGCACGCCCCCTCGACTCCGCTTGGTCCTCCTCTCGGGGAACCCCGTTCCCACCGGCCTTGACAAACCAACCGGCGGCGTCCATGCTCCGCCCAGCGCGGCGGTCCGTCCCTCCGTCGTGCCGTCGTGCCCGCCGCTCGAGCGCCGTCCGGCGGAAGGGGGGGGCTGCCCATAGGAGTGGGCACCTTTTCGATTCCCCAGAGGGGCGAGCGCGCCAACCTGCTGTCGGAGCCCTCTGGGAATCGGAAAACCTGCCCACTCCTATGGGGGCTGCCCCCGCGGCGTCTCCGGAGAGGGGAGGTGAGCCGCCGGGCAGGGAATCGTGCGTGTTATCGGGGGTCCGTGGGGGCCGCGCCGCGGGGGCGGCCCGTGTGTCACGAGGAAGAGGAGCGGATCATGCAACGCTGGTTCGACGACCTGGCGCGGGCGGTGGCGGGCGGGAAATCCCGCCGCCAGGCGCTCAAACAGTTCGGCGGGGTCGTAGGCGCGGCCGTGGTGGCCGCGATCCCGGGACAGGCATTGGCCGATCCCGGCGGCAACAGCGACTGCGCCCACTTCTGCAACGACGTGGAGCCGCCCGGGCCGGGGCGGGGCGAGTGCAAGAGCGACGCGGCCCACGGCCAGGGGCTGTGCGCCACCTGCGGCCCGGCCGCCCCGACGGGCCACCCCGACGTCTGCGGCGCGGGCACCAGCGCCGTGGCCTGCTGCCCGGCGGCGACGCCGAACTGCTGCAATAACCAGACCTGCGTCAGCCTGGCGAGCGACGTCCACAACTGCGGCGCCTGCGGCAAGGTCTGTCAGGCCCCGCCGAATGGCACCGCGACCTGTGTCGGCGGCGTCTGCGGCTTCGCCTGCAACGCCGGCTTCACCCTCTGCAACGGCGCCTGCGTCAACGAGCAGACCGACGTCCACAACTGCGGCGCCTGCGGCAAGGTCTGCCCGCAGGGGGCGAGCTGCACGGGCGGCGCCTGCGTCTGCCCGCAGGGTACCGTGGCCTGCGCCGGCGCCTGCTTCTCCAACCTCTGTCCTGACGGGCAGGTCTTCAACCCCGCCGCCTGCGCCTGCCGGTGCCCGCCCGGCACTACCGCCTGCGGCGGCGCGTGCGTCAACACGGCGACCGACGTGAGCAACTGCGGCGCCTGCGGCAAGGTCTGCCCGCCGGGGCCGGCCAACAGCACCCCAACCTGCACGGCCGGTATGTGCGGCTTCACCTGCAACGCGGGCTTCCAGCCCTGCAACGGCGCCTGCATCGCCGCCGCGATCTGTTGCAACGGCGCCTGCCCGTCCGGCCAGATATGCGTGAACGGCGGATGTTTCAAGTCGTGCACCACCGTCCTCTGCGGCAGCCGCACCTGTAGCGCGAACTGTACGTGTATAGTCGACGAAAACCATTCGGGCCCGTACTGCGCCGACGCGGGCTTCCCCATTAAGTTCTGCAGCACCGATGCCGACTGCCCCTCGGGGACGTTGTGCAGTAACTTCGGTAGCGGCGGCTCCCCGCCCTTCCTCTGCACGCGCCCTTGTCCCTGCCCCGCCTAAGGGAAGGCATACCTGGGGCGCCGGTCGGGGTTGCGTCCCTGGCCGGCGCCCCGCCTTGCCCCTATCGCCAACTCGCGCCGGCGGCGAACAGGCGTGCGTCCCGCGCGACGGTGGCGCTGTCCAGCCGGGGGTTCCGAGAGCGGCGGGACCATAACCAACGCCAAGCGGTATGCTGCGGATCCCATCGTCTTCCTCGCGGGTGCCGCGGTCCATGCGCCGGAGGATACTGCCCGCACTGCACGGGTTGTGGGGAGCGGATTCGAACCGCCGGCCTTCCGGTTCTGCGCCTGACGAGCTGCCACTGCTCCACCCCGCGGCGAGTCCCACCAGTGTCGCGCCCCGGCCCAGCCGGGATCTCCCGGCCGGGCCGCGCAGGGCGGCTCGCGCACGACGCGAGCGATCTGTCCACGAGCGGCGCCCGCCCCGGGGGGCGGGCCGGCCGACCCGGCCGGCTCAGGCCGGTACGCCCCCGGCCACCTTTAGGATGGCGTCCGCGCCGATGGCCGCGTCCCGAGCGATGACGCCTTGCTCATCGATCAAATACGCGATCGGCGTGGCGAACATGGCGTAGTCCTTGGAGACCTGCCATCCCTGCTGGAGCAGCACCGGGAAGGGGAGCCGGTGCTCCGCGGCCTTGGCCAGGTTGGCGGCCAGCTCGCCCCGGCTGATCATGACCACTTGCAGGCGGTCCCCCTGCTCCCGCTGCAGCCGCGCCAGGTCCGGCGCCAGCGCCTGGCAAGGGCCGCAGTCGGGGTCGGAGAACACCAATAGCACCCGCTTGCCGCGGAACTCGGCCAGGGTGTGCTGCTTGCCCTGCAGGTCCGGCAACTGGAAGCCCGGCGCTTTCGTGCCCGCCGGCAGGCCCTGGCGGTTGAGGGTGCTCTCCCGTACCGCTAGCCCCGCCGCCCGCGCCTGCTCCTGGACAGCGTGCGCCTTTTCCCGCAGCACCTCGGCGCTGAGGTCACCCGCATGCCCGTTCGCGCTCCCGTTCCCCGCCGCGCCCTGCGCAGCCGGGCCCAGCAACGCCAGCACCGCCTCCGCCCCCGCGGCGAGCTCGCTGGCGATGCGACCGTCGGCGTCGAGCAGGCAGCCCATCGGTGTCCCACCCGCCCGGTAGGTCTGCATCGTGCTGCTCGTCGGGTCCAGCAGCACGTCGCAGCGCCAGCCGTGCTCCGCCGCCAGGCGTCGGTGCTCGGCGGGATCGCCACGGCTGATCAGGAGCACGCGGGCGCCCGCCGGGGAGAGCTGGCCGAGGCGGGGGGCCATCTGCTGGCAGAAGCCGCACTGCGGGTTGAAGAACACTGTCAGCAGGGGCTGGCCCAGGAAGTCCCGGAGTGTGCGCTCCCGGCCCTCCAGGTCGGGCAGGGCGAAGGCCGGGGCAGGGCTCCCGATGGGCAGGCCGGCGGGCATCTGGGCGGCCGCGGGCGCCGCGGCCGCCGGCGCTGCCCGGCGCACCTCCGCGAGCTGCGCGGCCAGGCCCTGCACCGTCTGCTCGGTCTTGTCCAGGCGCTCGCGCAGCTCGTCCTGGGCCAGCAGCAGCCGGCCGTGCTGGCGCACCAGCAGGTAGATCGCCCCAGCCTCGACGGTGGCCAGCCCCCAGGGCAGGCCGCGGGCCAGCGCCCGACCCAGTCGCATCCCATCGCTCCTTGTCTCGTCCGAGGCTCCCGTCCCGCGCCGGTCCGATCCCAGCGACCGCGGGGCCATCGCCGGGAGGACCCCGACGCCATGATGCGCGATGGCCGCGGAATCCGCAACCGGGGCCAGGACCCCCGCCCCTCGGTGCCGCCGGGCATTGCTCAGGGGGCCACGCCCGGCGCGCGTGGGTGCGTTATCGTCGGTTATAACGCACCCAAACCGCTGCAATCCTGGCATCGAAACGCTCGTTAGTCGTCGTGCTCGGGACTCACGGTGATGTCGCACGTCGCCCACCCGAACCCGCCCGCGTTGCGGTCGCGCCACACCCGCGCCTGCTCCGCGGCGTCGAGCGCCTGGTCCTCGCTCGCCCACGTGCTGGTGTACGAGGTGGACGTGCCGAGCCCCGCCGACCAAGCGGCGGTCCCGTCGCTGTCCCACAGGTAGCCCGGCTGCGCCTGGAAGAACTCGCGCAGACTGTCCCGGATAGCTCGCTGGGTCGCGGGATCGACGGGGCGGTCGAACGCGCAACGAAGCTCCACCACCGCCGGCCGCCGTTGCGAATGCATGGTTGCCTCCTCCAATGTGGTCGCGTCCGGATGGCTATTATCCCGCGACGGCGACCGGTCCGAGGGCGTCACGGGCATCCTGGCGCGATCCTGAGGCGTTGTGGGGCCAGGCCGGCAGCGCGGCGACGGAACGCACACAAGCCGCAAGACTGCCGGTCCTTTCGGCGCTAGGCTAGCTCACTAATCCGCTCCGGCATTGGGATTGGCCCCGCCGTCCTGGTCGACGTGTCTGTGACCCCGCCGCCTAGTACTGTCCGATGGGGGACAGAAGCGGTGACCATGGACGGTCAGGGCCAATGGTTAGGCTTTCCGGAGGCGGCCAAAGTACTTGGCGTTTCCATCCGCAGTGTCCGTCGCTATGTCCAGGAAGGGCGCTACGCCACGCGCTGGACTGAAGGCGCACGCCAACTCCGACTGTCCGAGGACAGCCAACCACTGGCCAAACAAGGACGGGATGGCCGTACCAGGAATGGCAGTCCGTTCGCGGCCAGCCACCCAGGGCTAGATCGTCCGTCCGAGGACGGACAGTTACCACAAGGGATAGTTGCGGATACCGCCGCTGTAGTCGCGTTGGTCGCCCTGCTCCACGAGGAACGGGAGGAACGGAGTAAGGCCGAACACGAGGCGCGAGAGATGGCGTCCGCTGCGGCCATGTGGCAGGAGCGGGCCCGCAATCTCGAAGCGGAGTTGACGCGCGTGCTGGCGCTGCCTCCGCACGAGGAACCGCGTAGCGCTACGCGGTTGCCGGCACGGCCGGAGTCGTCACGCGCATCCTGGTGGCGTCGGCTGTTCGGGCGAGCAGTAGAGCCGTCCCACATTCTCTAGCGCGGTAGACAGGCGACGGGGGACGATGTAGACTGGGAGTCACAGGCGGTCCAAGAGATGCACGATCCCGACGCGACGCCACGGCCGACCTACACGCGGCATGCCCGTGAGCGCATGGCCGAGCGCCACATCAGCGACGCGGAGGTAGAGGACGTCTTGGCGAACTTCCACACCTCGTACACCGACCGGGACGGGAATCCGATCTACATCGGCCGGTCGGCCGGGCGGCGGATCAAGGTAGTTGCGGGGAAGGACTCGACGCCCCCGCACATCATCGCCGCGGCGGACTAGAGGGAGTTGGAGCATGGAAGCGACGCTGCGCTACGACCGGGAAGCCGACGCGGCCTACATCATGCTGCGCGCCTTGCCGTATGCCTACGGCGAGGATATCGACCGCGAGCGCCGGATCGACTACGCCGCTGACGGCACGCCCATCGGCGTCGAGCTCCTCTCCGTCAGCCGTGGAGTGAACCTGGACGACCTGCCCGAGCGCGCTACGGTCGCCCACCTCCTGGAAACGCACCACCTCAAGGTATTCGCGTAGCCGCGCGCTGTCCCGGAGCCGTCCTGGGGCATCCTGGGCGGTCCTGAGGGCATTCCTGTCGCCGGTGGCGCGTGACGCCGTAGCCCGCGTGGGGTAGCATGGCCCGGCGTCGGGCACGCCGGCGCGCACTTCCAGCTCGGGGGCGCCTGGGGAAGGCGAAGCGCGGCGGATCGGCGTGTGGACCGCCGGTCCGAGGGCGAGGGGCCGCCCGCTGTTACACACGGCAGCGCCAGCCGGTTCCTTGCCGGCCGCGGCCCCACCCCCGCTATCGCCGGTGTTCTTGTAGACTCCACGCTTCATCGTCGAGAAAGGAGCGTCCCTGATGTCCTCTCGTCTCATGGCCCTGGCCGCCGCGCTGCTCTCCCTGTTGCCGCTTCCTGTAGCGGCGGCCGGGCATGCCTCCGCCGCCCAGACCATCGTGACCCGCTGCCGCCCCGACCGGGGGACGGCGGACACGACCTGCACAGCGCGCTGGCATCCCGGCGGTGCGCTGCAGTCCAGCGTCACGTATGACCAGCACGGGCGGGTGGTGCGCGGCATCATCTATTCGCTACAGCCGCGCACGCTGCCCTAGCTCACACACAGCAACCCCGCCTCGACCATTGCCTTGTGCGGCGAGCCGCTCGCCGGCCAGGACGCGGGCGTGCAGCTCCGGCTGCTCGGAGCGGAGGCGACGGAGGTGCCGTAGCCGTCAGCTTGGCTAGAGACTTCCCTGCAGCCAAGGCCGGCCGCCATTGGCCGGACTCAGGTCCGGACACGCTCGATGATCGGGCCTCGGGTGAGGTACCGGTCAAGCCCGGCGAGGCGGCGCAACTCATCGTCCCATTCCCGGTCGCCAACCGGACGCGCGGCGTATTCAGCCTCACGACGTTCCAGTTCCCGACGCACCGCCGCCGTACGGCGTGCCTCTACCTCAACAAGCAGCGTCGGGCTGTCGTCGTACAAGTCCATACTCGGCAGGCGATCCCCCCGAAGTTCCTTGGCTGCCCGGAACAACCGCTGTCGCCTATCCTCGATCCCTCCGACGGCGGCGGCCAATTCCTGTGCGTCGTCGTCGAACTTGAAATAGCGCAGGACCCAGGCACGGGCGGTTTCGCCGGGGGCGCGAACATACGGACCAGCGGCCGCTTTCGCCGCGCGAAGCGCCGGAAGCAGCGCATTGCGCCGGGCGGTCAGTTCGCCGATGATGGCCGCGATCTCCTCAGGGGTGGCATAGTCCGAGGCGCGGACGGAGGCGAGCGGGTCGGAATCATCGTAAAAATACGTCCGCTCCCGTTGCGCCCACTCGGCACGGGTAATCACCTTCCCATCCGAGAAGGTGTAGCGATCGGGAAGGTCCATGGCAAGTCTCCTCATTCAAGATCGTACAACGCCGAAAGCGCCGGCCGGGACTGTCCCGGCCGGCGCTCGCCGCTTACGGCCGTGACCGCGGCCCCTTCCAATTGTCCGGCCAGCCATCGAAGCTGCCCACGATGTCGGCCCACAGCCGCTCGGGATGCGCGCGCAGCAGCACTTCGCCGGCGACGTAGGCCGACAGGTCGCCCGCGTCCAGCTCGTGTTCGGTAAATAGATCCGAGAGCTCGTTGCAGGCCGCCTGCTCCGCCCCCAGGTTCTCACTCCAAGGCGAACCCCGCACCATTGACGCGGCCGCGCACGGTAACTATGCTCGATCGCCTAGGTGCCGTGGGTACCGAACAGTGGAAGGTGTGGGTCATGTACATGCAGCGCGTGCGAATCTATCCTCAGCAAGGCAAAGAGCGCGAGGTGCGGCAACTCATCGAATCGCGGTTGCAGACGGGCCAGGCCCTGGGGAGAAAGGTCGGGCTGTCGACGCAGCTGTTCGCCCCCGAGGGCGTGGTCTTCATCATCACCGTCCGCCTCAACGATCTGGCGGAGCTCGAGCAGCAGCGGCAGCGCGACCGCACCGATCAGGCCTTCCAGGACTACGTGGGTAAACTCGGCGCGCTCAGTCACCGCCCAGCAACGCTCGAATTGCTGGAAGTGCTCGTACCACTGCCGAGTTGACCTCTTGCCACAGTAGCCCGCTGTGCGCTCAGGATGGGCGAGAACGGCCGCGAGCGGTCACGCCGGATAGTTTCCCTGTCCCCACCGCCGCCGCCACCACGGCACGCGCTTCGCCTCCGTCGGCGGCTCCGTTTTGGTCACCTGGCCGACCGGATCAAGGCCCGGCGTGCCGCGCGTGGCCTATCCGTCGCTGAGGCGGGCTGTAGTTACTGGAGTCTGGCGTGGGCTGCAATCGGGCGGAAAGCGGCCAGGTCGCTATGCCGATCTGGAGGGTGAGGGGCGTCCACCGGTCACATGCGGTGAGCACCGGCTGTTTCCAGGCTGGCCGCGCCCCCACCCCGGCACCGCCGCCCCAAGGGTGCGTTATCGTCGGTATAACGCACCCACCCCGCCAGAGGGGCCGGCCGCCCCGCTGCCACCCTGGCAACAAAAGGCATGCCTTTCCCGCGCGTGGTGATGCAATCCTGGCACGATTCGGCACGCTGGACCGTCTGGACGCGTGGCGGGGATTGCGCTCACTTGAGCCTACGGTAGCCGTTCCCCCGGACCACACTGACCGACGCATAGCGGAATGGCCAGTCGACAGCCTCCGACTCCACCGCCAGCGCGGCGGCCAGCCGCTGGGCGACCGGTGGTCGTGGCATGTGCCAGCCGAGCTGGATGCCCACGACGGTCGCGCGCCCCACCGCCGCCAGCTTCGCCAACTGGCGCTGGCTCAGCCCCTTGCCCCGGCGCAACGCCTGCAAGGTCGCCACTCCCCGTCCTCCCGTCCCCCGGCTCGCGGGGAGAGTGTAGCGCGGCGCCGAAACGCCCGTCAGTCCTCATGCTCGGGGATGACTCTGATGTCGCACGTCGCCCACCCGAACCGGCCCGCGTTGCGGTCGCGCCAGGCGGTCGCGCCCTCGGCGGCGGCGTTCGCTTGGGCGTTGCTCGCCCAGGCGCTGGTGTAGACAAGAGTGGCGTCGGTCCCCGGGGCCCCACCGACGGCCCCCTCAATGTCCATCGCGTAGCCGGCCTGCCGCTCGAAGAAGGTGTGCAAACTATCGCGGATGGCGCGTTCGGGCGCGGGATCGACCGCTCGGTCGAAGACGCAATGCACCTCCACCACCGGTGCTCGCGGTTGCTCTTGCTCTTGCATCACGGCCTCCTCAAAACTTCGGCGCGTCCGGCTCGCCCATTATCCCGCGCCGACGACCGGTTCGGGGCAGCCCCGATAGCCGCGCCGGGACATCGGGCCTGCCCACTTCCGGCCTATCCCGTACCGTCCCGCTATGGAACGCGTCACTCTGACCGAAGCCGCCCGTCGCCTCGGGCTGACTGCCATCGCGGTCCGGAAACGGGCGCAGCGCGGGACGCTGGCCGCCGAGAAGGTGGACGGCGCGTGGACCATTCTCTTGCCCGCTCGGGCCATATCCGGGCAGGCCGATGGACCGGCGTCCACGGATGGCCCGAGCGGGCACCCCTCCCCGGAAGTGGGCGCCCCGCCGGTGGACAGCACGGTCGCTGCCGAGCTGCGCGGGCGCGTCGCCGCGCTGGAGCGGGAGACGGCCGGCCTGTGGGAGCAACTCGCCGTCAAGGACCGGCAGATCGGCGAGTTACATGTGCTGCTCCAGCAGTCGCAGCGGGTACTCACCACGCATATCCCGGCGTCAACTGTAGAGCGCTCTACAGTTGAAACGCCGGATCGGCCGGAATCGTCACGCGCAAGCTGGTGGCGGCGGCTCTGGCGGGCAACCTCGCCATCGTGACGGTCCGGAGCCGTCCCGGGCACACCGCCGGTGGAAGGGCCGCCGCGCTCAGCTCGGCAGCGGCACGAGCACTTCCAGCAACTCGAGCTTTTGCGGGTGGCGACTGAGCGAGTCGGTCTTGGCCAAGTAGTCCCGGAAGGCCTGATCGGCGCGGTTCCGCTGGCGCAGCTGCTCGAGCTCCGCCAGATCGTTGAGGCGGACGGTGATGACGAACACCACGCCCTCGGGGGCAAACGCCTGCATCGCCAGCCCGACCTTCCGGCCCTGGCCCTGGGCCGCCTGCACCCACGATTCCAGGTGCTGCTGCATCTCCTGCACGTTGCCCAGCCGCGGGTAGATCAGCACGCGCTGCATATACACGGACCACGTCCCTTTCCCTAC
>CALBSQ010000045.1 GCA_937967325.1 uncultured Chloroflexota bacterium | reverse complement strand
GGGTGGTCTGCCAGCGGCCGCCGAACACGCGCACCACCGGCGCTCCCAGAAAGGCTGCTACGTCGACCCAGCGGCGGACCGTGTCGATAGCGGCACTGCGCTTTTCGACGTCGGGCGTCACGAAGTTGTGGTGCGCTGATACGGCGCAGACCTGCAGGCCACGCTGCAACGCCGCGCGCTTGATCTCTCCCAGCTCGGCAGTCCCTGTACTGCTGAAGTGGACGCCGAGTAACTCGATGCCGTCTACGTCGTAGGAGACACAGCGATCCAGCATCTGCCCGATCGACGGACGCTCAGTCTCCGGACCCTGCCCGAACCGGTGAAACGAGTAGCTGGAGATGGCGAGTTTCATGAAGCGCCTCCCTACCTGTTATCGAGCGGTCGGTACCAGATGTTGCGGTAGCGCACCGGGTTGCCATGATCTTGCAGCCGCAACGGCGCCGCCGGAGGGTGCGCAGCATACGGCAACACCTGGCGGTGCGTGGTCGGACCGGTCAGCTCCTGATGATGCTGCACCAGCACGCCGTTGTGGAACAGCGTCAGGTAGGCAGGGGAGATCAGCCGCTCGCCGTCGAACCGCGGGCCGGTCCAGACGAAATCGTAGCTCTGCCATTCGCCCGGCTTGCGGCTGGCATTGACCAGCGCTGGATGCTCCCCGTAGATGGATCCGGCAGTGCCGTCAGCGTAGGTGGGGTTGTTGTAGCAGTCCAGCACCTGGATCTCGTACCGACTCATCAGGAATACGCCGCTGTTGCCGCGGCCCTGGCTATCACCCTGCACCTCGGAGGGCGTCGCCCATTCCAGATGAAGCTGGCAGTCCCCAATTTCCTGGCGGGAAGAAATGTCGCCACTCCTGGGGACCACCTCGACATAGCCGTTCTCGACCTTCCAGCGGGCTGCGGCGCCATCCCTGCCAACCCATCCAGAGAGGTCTTTGCCGTCGAAGAACACAACGGCGTCAGTCGGCGGCTGCCCGGCCGCCGACTGCGAGCTTTCTGTACCAGGGGTAATCACAGCGGGCTGTGGGCGTGTGCTGTCGTGGACCCGGTACTTCTGGCCGGGGATCAGTGGCGTGTCGTCGTAACCGAGCGGTGGCATGCGCTGTTCCTCCTGTAGGTGTTCCCATGGGCCTGGTCCAACGACTGCTGTCCCGTCGGAGCGGCCCCATATGGCTGCTACGATAGCATACGAAAGCCGCCCGACCGCCGCCATACGGAGCGCGGGCGTCCCGCCCGCCGGGTGGAGCGGCGTTTGGGGCGCCTATCATCACAGTGGAATATGCTCATGCAACGTAATGGCCGGGCGGGCGGGACGCCCGCGCTCCGTATGGGGCCCGCCCTACCGCGCCACCCCTGCCGGCTCCGCCTCGCGGGCTGCCTCGATCAGGATGGCGGCGACCTCGGGTCGCGAAAACTCGGGCGGTGGCAACTCGCCGGCGCGCAGCATTGCCCGGACTTTGGTCCCCGACAGCACCACGTGCTGGTCGTTGCCGTGCGGGCAGGTCTTGGTCGAGGCCATCGACCCGCAAGCCCGGCAGTAGAAGGCGTGCTCGAACTTGAGCGGGACGATGCCCAGCTCTTCCGGCGAGTAGGCGTCGAACAGCTTCTGGGCGTCGTAGGTGCCGTAGTAGTTGCCCACCCCGGCGTGGTCACGCCCGACGATGAAGTGCGTGCAGCCGTAGTTCTTGCGGATCAGCGCGTGGAAGATCGCTTCGCGCGGCCCGGCGTAGCGCATTGCCGCCGGATTGATCGCCAGCAGTACCCGCTCCTTCGGATAGTAGTTGTCCAGCAGGATCTCGTAGCAGCGCATGCGCACGCCGGCCGGGATGTCGTCGTCCTTCGTCTCACCAACCAGGGGGTGCAGCAACAGCCCGTCGACGATCTCCAACGCGCACTTCTGCAAGTACTCGTGGGCGCGGTGGACGGGGTTGCGCGTCTGGAAGCCCACCACGGTCTTCCAACCGCGCTCCGCAAAGGCGGCGCGCGTCTCCTCTGGCGTGAGCGCATAAGACGCGAAGCGAGGGTCGATCTGCCGGTGCAATACGGTCACCGGTCCGGCCAGCAGCACCTCGCCGCGCGAGTAGACGGCCCGGACGCCGGGGTGGGCGTCCTCGCGGGTCCCATAGACCCGTTCCGCCTCCAGACCCGGATCGACCGTAAAGTGTTCGGTCACCTGCATCAACGCGAGCGGCTCGCCGTCGCGCCAGAGCCCCACGTCCGCGCCATCCGGGATGCCGCGGGCGAGCGATTGCTCCACGCCAAGCACGACCGGAACGCTCCAGGGCGTTCCATCCGCCAAGCGGATCTCGTCGCGGACGCGCAGGTAGTCGGCCTGGCCGAGGAAGCCGGTGAGCGGGCTGAACGCGCCGATCGCCAGCATCTCGACATCCGAGGCTTCGCGCGCCTCAAGCTCGATCCGCGGCAGCGCGCGGAGGCGCTGTTCCAATGCGGCTGCCTGGTCGGCAGGAATGAGACGATTGATCAGGGAGCCGCCATGCGGCGAAATGGTCGCCATCATGCTTCCTTGGCTACCAGCTCCTTGGCCGGTTGCGAAACCGGCTGCAGGTAGCCTAGCCGCTCCAGCGTCAGCAGGATCTTGGCCACACTCTCTTCCACAGTCTCCTTGTCGGTTTCGACGACAACCTCCGGTGACAGCGGCTCCTCGTAGGGATCGGATACGCCGGTGAAGTTGGGCACCTCCCCACGCAAGGCGCGGGCATACAATCCCTTCACGTCGCGGCGCACCAGCTCGTCCAGCGGGCACTTGACGTAGACCTCGACGAACCGGCCGACCTGCTCACGGACCTCGTCCCGCACCGCCCGATAGGGCGAAATGGCGGCCGCGATCGCGATGACGCCGTTCCTGGAAAGCAGGTGGCAGACGAAGCCGATGCGCCGGATGTTGATGTCCCGATCCTCTTTGGAGAAACCCAGCCCTTTCGACAAGTTCATCCGCACGACGTCACCGTCGAGCACTTCCACGCGGTGGCCGCGCTGCCGCAACAATGTCTGGAGCCGGGTCGTGATGGTGGTCTTGCCTGCGCCTGACAGTCCGGTGAACCAGATCGTGAAACCCTCGGATTGCACTACTATCCCTCTATCCCATACAGTCACAGTCTACAGTGAGGAGGATGCCACCGTGCAGACCGCGGACGGGCAATCAAACACCTCGCACAATGTAAAGAATATACATCATGATCATCAAGTATAGCGTTCCCCTCTCCCGTCGCAAGCGAGGGAGCAACACGTGGCGCGGCGCGTCTCGGAGATGAGCGTGCGACCAGACGCTGCCGAGCCGGCAGCGTGGCCGGCGCAGGATCTATCAGGGACGCTGAAGCGCATCCTGCGCAACGCGATCGTGGCGCTCGACGGCAGCGCCGGCATGCTCGCGTTGTGGGCCATCGGGAGCGCCTCCCCCTATCAGGAGGTTGCCATCGGCTTGCGCGGCGAGGCGCGCAGCCGTCTGGCTCGCCGGTTGGCAATGGCCAGGCCAGACCTGGAGGCGCAGCGCCAGCGGGAGCAGCGATTTCCTCGACTGGACGTGAGTCAGGGAATCGCGGACATTGGCTCCTTGCGCCATCATCTGGCCCTGCTGCCGCTGTGGGCGGACGTCGATACCTTTGGCCTCATCGGCGTGCTGCGAGCGGCCGCCGCCTTTTCGCCGGCCGAAGAGCGCGTACTCGGGGCCTTCGCCGACCAGGCGGGCATCTCCGTGCGCAACGCGGCGCTCGTCAGTCTGCTGCGACGCGAGAAGGCCAGCATGAACCGCGTGATCGAGCAGAGCAGCGACGGCATCGTCGTCTGCGATCAGGACGGCCTGATCCTCTCGGTCAACGCGGCGCTGGAGCGGATGAGCGGACAGCGACGTCACGAGTTGGTTGGCCGCCGGGTCGATGAGGCGCTCAGCCTGCGGCCCGAACGCGGAGCGGGCGGCAGCGCGCGGCTATTCGCGGAAGCGCAGGCGGATCGTACCGGGGACCGGGAGGTCGAAGCCGTGCTGCGCGCCCGCGATGGCACACTCCGCCACGTTGGGGTGAGCGCGACGGTACCGGAGTCGAACGACGGTCGCGACGACGAAGTCATCCTGTATCTGCGCGATCTCACGCGGCTGCGCGAGCTGGAGGAGCTGCGGTCGACCTTCCTCTCCATGACCTCGCACGAGCTGCAGACCCCGGTCGCCATCATTAAGGCCTATGCGGAAACGCTGCAACGCCAGTTTGGCGAGCATGATGCATTGCTCCGCGACGGGCTGACGGCGATCGATTCGGAAACCGATCGCCTGTCGCGGCTGGTTAGCAACCTGCTGCGCGTGTCACGGCTGGAAGCGGGCGCGCTGCCGGTGCGACTGGTCGAGCTCGATCTGGTCGGCCTGACCCAGCGCGCGGTGCAGCGCATCAGCGCCCGAACGCAGCGTCACACCTTCGATCTTCACTTCCCCGAGTCGTTCCCCACGGTTTCTGCCGATCCAGAACGCATCGAGGAGGTCGTCACCAACCTCCTCGACAACGCGGTCAAATATTCGCCGGATGGCGGTCTCATCACGGTGGAAGGCCGCGTCACCCCCAGCACGGTGGAGGTATCGGTGAGCGACCAGGGGCCGGGGATCGCCCTGGCCGAGCACGAGCGGTTGTTCCAGCGCTTTTACCGCGTACAGGGCGACCCGAACCGGCGAACCACCGGCGTCGGCCTGGGCCTGTTCTTAGCAAAGGCCATTGTGGAGGCGCACGGCGGACGCATCTGGGTCGACAGCGAATGGGGAAAAGGCGCGCGCTTCACCTTCAGTTTGCCCCGCGGCGTGGGTCCGGCGCTGCCCATGCCGACGGCGATGGCGGATTCGGAAGAAAGGTCCACCGATGGCTGCTGAGAGTCGCACGATCCTCATGGTCGACGACGAGCCCCGTCTCTTGGAGGCGGTGCGCCTGTATCTGGAAATGGAGGGCTATCGCGTCTTGACCGCCGAGAACGGGACGCGAGCGTTGGAGCGCGCCCGTCAAGACCTGCCCGACCTGGTGCTCCTCGACATCATGCTGCCCGGCATGGACGGCTTCGAGACGCTGCGCCGGCTCCGCCGGTTCTCTGCCGCGCCCGTGATCATGCTCACCGCCAAAGGTGACGAGAGTGATGTCGTGAAGGGGCTGCGTCTCGGGGCCGACGACTACGTCCGCAAGCCCTTTGGTCAGGCGGAGCTGGCGTCGAGGATCCAGGCCGTCCTCCGGCGCAACAGCGCCCTGGCCGAAGCAGACGATACTCGCATCGTCGTGGACGACGACTTGACGCTGGACTTCGTCCGGCATGACGTCTTCTTCCGTGGAGAGAAAGTACAGTTGCGGCCCACCGAGTACCGCCTGCTGTATCATCTCGCTACCAATCCGGGACGAGTGCAGACCTACGAGCAACTGCTGGCCAAGGTGTGGGGCCCGGAATATCGCGATGAGGACAACTACGTCCGGCTCTACGTGACCTACCTGCGCAAGAAGCTAGAGCCTGACCCGGCCCACCCCAAGTACATCCTGACCGAACGGGGCCTCGGCTACCGCTTCGTGGATTACCGGCGCCGGTCCCTCTAATGAGTTGCTAATACAATGCATATCTGGCTCTAACAGAGGTTACGTACGCTATCCGCCGTGTGGCGCAACCTGGACAGCGGCTCCCGTCGCCGGTGCGACCACGGGCGGCAAAGCGCTCGTGGCAGCGCGGCAATAGATGTAGTACACTTTGCGACTGCGGAACGCTGTCTATCGACTCGTGGAGGATTGGGCATTGGGAGACAAGATCAAGCCGTTAGGTGACCGCGTGGTGCTCGAGGCGGAGACGAAGGAAGAGACTACGCGCAGTGGTATCGTCCTACCGGACACCGCCAAAGAGAAGCCCCAAGAGGGTCGTGTGGTCGCGGCAGGGCCGGGGCGCCGGTTGGACTCAGGCGAGCTCGTGCCGTTGGAAGTCAAAGTCGGCGACAAGGTGCTCTATGCGAAATACGCCGGCACCGAAGTCAAGCTTGACGGCCAGGAGTATCTGATCGTTCGCGAGGCGGACGTTTTGGCAGTATTGGCGTAGAGGGCAGTGCCGCCCGCGCGGGCGGCCGGAGGAATAAGAAAGAAGCATGGCAAAGCAGCTCGCGTTCAACGAACAAGCGCGGTCGTCGCTGAAGAGAGGCGTCGACATTCTGGCCGACGCCGTCAAGACGACGCTCGGCCCCAAGGGCCGCAACGTCGCGCTGGACAAGAAGTTCGGCGCGCCGACCATCACGCACGACGGCGTGTCGGTGGCCAAGGAGATCGAGCTCAAGGATCCCTTCGAGAATATGGGGGCGGCCCTGCTGAAGGAAGCCGCCACCAAGACCAACGACGTGGCCGGAGATGGCACGACCACGGCGACGGTGATCGCCCAGGCCATCGTCACCGAAGGCATCAGGAATCTGGCTGCCGGCTCCAACCCGATGCTGCTCCAGCGTGGCATTCAAAAGGCCACGACGGTGGTGGTCCAGGCCATCAAGGACCTCGCCATTCCGGTCAAGGGCAAGGAAGAGATCGCCGGCATTGCCGCCATTTCCGCGGCGGACCAGGAGATCGGGGACCTCCTATCCGACGTCATGGATAAAGTCGGCAAGGACGGCGTCATCACGGTCGAGGAGAGCCGGGGCATCCGCTACGAGGTCGAATACGTCGAAGGCATGCAGTTCGACCGTGGCTACAGCTCCGCCTACTTCGTCACCAACTCCGAGCGCATGGAGGTCGAGCTCGACGAGCCCTACCTGCTGATCACCGACAAGAAGATCTCGGCCATCGCCGACATCCTTCCCGTCCTGGAGAAGCTGCTCCAGACCGGCAAGAAGGAGCTGGTGATTATCGCCGAGGATGTCGAGGGTGAGGCGCTGGCAACCCTGGTCGTCAACAAGATGCGCGGCACGCTCAACGTGCTGGCGGTCAAGGCCCCCGGCTTCGGCGACCGCCGCAAGGAGATGCTGGCCGACATGGCCATCCTCACCGGTGGCGTGGTCGTGAGCGAGGAGACCGGCCGCAAGCTCGACAGCACGCGGCTGCAGGACCTGGGCCAGGCCCGCCGGGTCAGCGCCAATAAGGACGAGACCACGATCGTCGAAGGCAAAGGCAGCCGCGAGCAGATCCAGGGTCGCATCAAGCAGATCAAGGCGCAGATCGAGGAGACCACATCCGACTACGACCGCGAGAAGCTGCAGGAGCGCCTGGCCAAGCTCTCCGGCGGCGTTGCGGTGATCAAGGTCGGCGCTGCCACCGAGGTGGAGCTGAAGGAGAAGAAGCACCGCGTCGAGGATGCGCTCTCCGCGGCGCGCGCGGCCATCGAGGAGGGCATCGTCCCCGGCGGTGGTGTCGCGCTGCTCAACGTGATCCCGGCGATCGACAAGCTGGAGCTCTCCGGCGACGAGGCCGTCGGCGCCGCCATCCTGCGCCGCGCGCTGGAGGAGCCGATCCGCCAGATCGCCGCCAACGCTGGACAGGAAGGATCGGTCGTCATCGAGGCCGTCCGCCGGCAGCAGAAGGAGAAGAACTCCACCACCATCGGCTACGACGTCGTGACGGAGTCCTACGGCGACATGTTGGAGAAGGGCATCATCGATCCGGCCAAGGTCACCCGCTCGGCCGTCGAGAACGCCGCCTCCATCGCCGGAATGATCCTGACGACAGAGGCGCTCATCACCGACATCCCGGAGAAGACGCCCGCGCCCGCGGCGCCGATGCCGGAGTATTAGGGCAGGCACGGGGACCTGCCCCTACAGGACCGCGTTTCGGACGACGCGATCAATCGGGCCGCGGAGGGGGATCTTGCCCCCCTCCGCGGCCCGCCCTTTTTGTCTATTGGACGAGACCCCGGCGTGGATTCTGCTAGACTATCGGTGAAGGCAGGCTCGACTGGAGACGGCGATGGAGTGGCCAGGGACACGGGGGGCGAACCCCACGCATAGTTACTCGTCGCTCCAGCTCTACTTCCTGTTCCGCCTCACCCGGCTCCTCCGCCTCAAGCGGCAGTACGACACCATGCCCCACACCGAGAAGTACCTCATCCAGATGCTCAATAAGGCCGTTTACTCGGTCTACATGGACTGCATGGCCCTTGGCATCGGCGACGACGCCCGTGATTTGATCGAGAAGAACCGCGCGGAGCGGACGTAGCCGTTAGCTATCAGGTATCAGGTATCAGGTATCAGCCGTCAGCAGGGAATACAGCGCTTTTACGTGCGATCTGGTTGGTAATGAAATGCCGGGGCCGCGATTGCGATCGGCGGCCAACCGACCGGGCGACTGCGGTCGCGTAACCACGGCAAAGTCCGTCCGACCGCGGATGACCCTCGAAGAATGAATGCGCTGCCGTCCCCAAGCGATCGCGGTGTCCCCGTCCCGCGGTCGGTCATCGCCAATTGAAAGGGACCGCAGTCCCCCCGGTCGCTTAGCCGCCGATCGCAATCGCGGCCCCGGCATTTCACTCCCCAATAGCTATACTCCAAATATACGTGCGGCCGTCCCGTAGAAGATCTGATCCTGCTCCTCCGCCGTGAGGCCGAGGCGCTCGAACTCGGCCATCCAGCTTGATAGCTCGCGGCTGATGTGGGGGATGCCGGAGTCGCTGCCCCAGCAGAGCTTCATGGGGTGTATCTCCGACCGAATGAGGCGCCGCTCCACGATGTGGCGGCGGACCACCGTCCCGCCGGAGATGTCGAAGCTGACGTTGCCGCGCCAGCGAGCCACCGCGCAAGCCTCGTCGTACCAGCCATAACCCAGGTGGGCGCCGATGATGGAGAGGTCGGGGAAGGCCGTCGCCAGGGTGTCCAGGTAGACGGGTCGCAAGTGAGTAGCGCCGTAGGTGCTACCGCGCCGCTGGCGGCGGCGCTCCGACTCGAACGACGACTCGCGGCGGGGGCCGCGCGGCGGGAACTGCAAGTAGTCGATCATCCCACCGGCGATGCCGGTGTGGAAGAGGCAGACCAGGCGCGACTCCTCGGCTGCCTGGTAGATGGGGTAGTAGGACTCGTCGTCGTAGTCGCGCTTGCTGGAGTGGAACTTCAGCCCGACGAAGCCACGCCGTTTGAAATCCAGGATCGTCTCGCCGCTGTCCTCGTCCAGCCGGACCCAGGCCATGGGCAGGAAGAGATCGGGAAAGCGGTCGCGGGCCTTCAGGGCCAGGTCGTTGCCTTCCCCCGGCCGGCCCAGCAGCACGATCTTGCTAATGTTGAGCACGCGGGCCGTATAGGCCAGCATGTCCACCATCGTGTCGGGCGGGAAGGCATCCTGGCCTTGCAGGCCGCCGCTGGGGAAATGCACGTGGACGTCGATCACGCGCGGCGGCGCATCCTTGATGTAGCGCTCCGGATCGGAGACGGGCGACATGGGACTACTCCTCCAACTTGGCAAACAGGGGGGCCGGCTGGCCCAGTCGATGGCCGGCCGGCAGGCGAGCGAACTCCCAGGTCAGCGCTGCGCCCCCCGGCATGCCGAGCTGCTGCCGCAGCCGCTGGACCGAAAACGGCAAGAAGGGCACGGTGAGCACCGCCAGTGCCGCGAACATCTGGATGCACACATGGAGTGACGTGCCGGTACGGGCGCGGTCTGCCTTGAGCGTGCGCCACGGGGCCGTCTCGTCGAGATAGCGGTTGCCGTGGGAACAGAGCTGCATCACGGCGCGCAACGCTTCCCGGAACTGACAGGCGGCCAGGAGCTCGTCAGTGCGCTGCACGGTGTGGTCGATCGTGTCCAGCGCGAGCTGGTCGCGCGCATCGAGCCCCCCCAGCGGCGGGACCACGCCGTCAAACTGCCGGGCGGTAAACGTCAGCACCCGATTGACGAAGTTGCCGTAGGTCGCCACCAGCTCGTCGTTGTTCAGGCGGATGAACTCGTCGTGGGAGAAGTCGGAGTCCTTGGTCTCCGGCATCACCGCCGTGAGCGCGTAGCGCACGGCGTCGGGGTCATACTTCGGAACGTAGTCGTGCAGCGGCATCACGATACCGCGGCTCTTGGACACCTTCTGGCCGTGCATCGTCATGTACTGGTTGGCCGGCACATCGTAGGGCAGCGCCAGCCCGCCGTAGCCCATCAGCACGGCCGGCCACATGATGGTGTGATAGAAGATGTTGTCCTTGCCCAGGAAGTAGTAGGGGCGGACCTCCTCGCTCTGCCAGAACGGCTTCCAGGCGTCGGGGTCGCCCCGCTGTTGCGCCCACTCGATGCTGGCCGACCAGTAGCCGATGAAGGCGTCGAACCAGACATAGATACGCTTATCGTCATACCCCGGCAACGGGATCGGCACGCCCCACTCGATGTCGCGCGTGATGGGGCGATCCTTCAGCCCTTCGCGCAGCAGCCCCATCGTGAACCCATAGACTTCCGGACGCCAGTGCCTTTGCGGGGCCACCCACGCCTCCAGCCGCGCCTGGAAAGCGGTGAGCCGTAGGTAGAAGTGCTCAGTATCGCGAAACTCCGGCGGCGCCCCGCTGATCCGGCTGCGGGGATTGATGAGGTCGGCCGGATCGAGCGGTTGGCCGCAGTTGTCGCACTGATCGCCGCGCGCCTCCCCAAAGCCGCAGTGCGGACAGGTTCCCTCGACGTAGCGGTCGGGCAAGAACCGCCCCGCCACCGGGTCGTACGGCGCCTTGGTGGTGGCGCGATAGATGTAGTCGCGTTCCAACAATCGCAGGAACATGTCCTGTACCACGCGCTCGTGGTTCTCGGTGGTGGTGCGGGTATACAGGTCGTAGCTGAGTCCCAGGGCGGCGATGTCCTGCTGAAACAAGGCGTGATAGCGGTCGGCTATTGTCTGCGGCGAGACGCCCTCGCGGTCGGCCAGCAGCGTAATCGGCGTGCCGTGCTCGTCGCTGCCCGAGGCCATGAGCACGCGATTGCCCTTCATGCGATGGTAACGGGCAAAGATATCCGGCGCCAGCATCGAGCCGACGATGTGTCCCAGATGCAGACGCCCGTTGGCATACGGCCAGGCGACGCCGATGAAGACCGTCTCCGCCACGGGGCAGCCCCTTCCGGCACAGGCGCCAGCGCACCCAGCGCGTCAGGCAGCCGCAACTGCGCATCCTACCACACCCGGTATACTGGCAAGCGCGCCGGAGTGGCGAAATGGCAGCCGCAGCGGACTTAAAATCCGTGGCCGATGAGGCGTGTGGGTTCGACT
>CALBSQ010000044.1 GCA_937967325.1 uncultured Chloroflexota bacterium | reverse complement strand
GGCTGGCGGTTGGAGCAGGGGGGGTACGAACCCTGGCAGCGGGACGCGGCGGGGCGCTGGGTGAGCCGGGAGCTCCCGCTGGCCTTCGGGTTGGAAGGCGCGCGGGCGGCGGTGTACCTGCCGGACGGCCGCCGCCTCTTGCGCGAGGGCGAGGTGGAACGCACCGTGCGCGAGCTGCGGGCGGAGCAAGAGCGGCTGCGCCGTCGCTTGGAGGAACTGGAAGGGCGCGCCTAGCGAGCCCAATAGCCGCTCCCTCGAGCCATTCTATCCCGCCGGCTTATTCTTCTCATACTCGTCCACGATGCCTTGGAGCGCCGTTTTCAGATTTTTGAGCGCGGTGGGCACATCCTGCTTGCCTTGGGAGAGGTCCTTCCAGGCAGCGTCCGTCAGCTTGGACATCGGGCCCCAACTCGGCTGGCGCCGGATGAAGGGCAGCGGTTGGGCGATGTCATATTCATCGAGCAGCACTTGCCAGCGCACGTTGGGCAGGTTCTGGAACTGATCGCGCAGCATCGGCTCGGTATCGACCTTCGTTGCCCCCGGTCGGCCCAAATAGCGGGCGTAGCGGCCCTGGTCGACCAGCCATTTCAGCAGCTCCCAGGCCTGGTCGCGGTGTTTGGCCCCTTTGGCGATGCCCAGGAACACGGGGCCGAACTCGGGGCTGGCGACGGACGCTTTCGGGGTCGGCATGAAGGCCCAGTCCACCTTGGTGAGCTTGGCGTAGTCGCCCAACTGCCAGGAGCCGATGGTGGCGATGGCCGTCTGGCCGGCTCCGAAGGCGCCGGTGGGGCCGCTGGAATCGAGTTTGACGCCCGGGGAGGCTTCCGTCGTGTGGTCCTTGAGCACGAGGTCGAGGTAGTCGCTGTAAGCCTGGATCATCTCGGGTGAGTCGCAGATGATGGTCTTGAGGTCCGGGGTGATCCAGTCCGCCTTGTAGGGAATCGGGATGGTGAGGATGTAGTAGCCGTAGTCGCCCAGTCCCGCCTGGGTCGTTTGCTGGCCGGTTCCTTTCGTCAGGCGGCGCAGGTTGTCGCGGAAATCGGGCCAGCTCCAGGCTTCCTCCCACTTGGCAGAGGGCTCGGCGATACCGGCCTGCGCCAGCATATTGCGGTTGTAGACCATGGCATAGCCGTTCCCGCCGGTGGAATAGGGGATGGAGTAGAGCTTCCCCAGGTATTTCGCCAGGTCTTCGATGTGGCTCTTGTTGAACCGGCTCAGGTCATATTTGTCGCGGGAGACGAGATCGTCGATGGGCTGGCTCAGCCCGCGCGACGGGAGGTCGTTCTCCGACATTGGCACGTCGCACAAGTCCGGAGGCGTCCCGCCGGCCAGCAGCACGGTGAGCTGCTCCTCCGCCTGGATGTTGTTACCGGCGTGGGTGACGATCTCGATGCCCAGGTTGGGGTGGTCGGGGGACCATTGTTTGGCCAGAAAGTCGTTGGCCAGCTTGTCCGGTGTCGGATTGTAGTCCCACCACTGGATAGTGGTCCCGCCGGCGGCTGCCGCGACTCTCGCCACCGCCTGGCTGGAGGTCGTCGCCGCTGCCGCCGAGCTCGACGCCGCGCTAGAGGTCGCAGCCGATGTTTGCACGCCGGCCGAGCTGGATGCCGCTGAGCTGATGGAGGCGGACGACGTGGCCGGTGTCGTCGGGGCGCTCGCCGTCGCTGCCGGCGCTGAGCTCGAAGTGCTGGCGACGGGGCTCGTCGCGGCGGAGCCGCCGCAGGCGCTCAAGGCCAGCCCGGCTAGTCCACCGCTGGCGAGCAGCAGGATGTTCCGCCTGGTGTAGAAACGTGACATAAGGGGCTCCTCCGTCATTTCGGGAGCTGAGCAGCGCCAGCGGGAGCGAGCGCAGCTGCACTCCGATTGCCGATGGCTGGCACGGTAGCAGAGGCAATGGCGATTGGTCAAACGGTGCAGGGGACCCCCACTCGACATCAAATGTTGACGGCAGATCAGTTACACGATAGGTTTAGCTCGATGTGACTGCAGTGGGCCGTGTCAAGGACGAGGGCTTGTGGTTACCAACCGGTCCGCACCGGAGCTGTTTGACGCCAACGTGCTGCTGGGGCCGTTGAACCGGCAGCCGCCGGGGGCGCCGGAGGATGTGCCGTCCCTGCTTGCTGCGATGGATGCCTATGGCCTATCCCGTGCGCTCGTCGCCCACACGGCGGCGAAGTGGCACGATCCCGTTACCGGAAACGAGCGTCTGGTCGACGAGGTCGCCGGCCAGGACCGGCTGGTCACCTGCTGGACGGTGCTGCCCGCCGCGACCCGCGAAGTGCCGGGCGAAGAGGAACAGGTGGCGCGGCTACTGTCGGCGGGCGCTCGTGCCGCCCGGCTCTGCCCCACGGCCTTCCGCCTCAATCTGGAGCCGTGGGAGGTGGACCGGCTGCTTGGCGCGCTGGCCGAGCGACGGGTGCCGCTCCTCCTGGACATGGACAATGTGCATTGGAGCGAGCCGCGACCCTGGCGCTTCATCGAGTGGGCCTGTCGCACCTTCCCGGCGTTGCCGCTGGTGCTCCTGCGCGAATCCCAGTCGAATTTCCGGACGCTCTTCGCTCTCCTGGACCGCTGCCCGAACCTCGTCGTCGAGACGTCCTACCTGCAAGGCCACGACGCCATCCACCTCATAGTCGAACGCTGGGGGGCGCACCGCCTGGTCTTTGGCACGGGGCTGCCGGTCTGGGATCCCGCGCTGCCCATCGCCGGATTGACCTATGCCGGGCTCGATCGGGCGGCTCTGGCCGCGGTGGCCGGCGGCACGCTCCGGCGCCTGCTGGAAGGGTGCGACGTATGACCGATGGAGAGCCGACGTTGCGCGAGCACGTCCTGCGCGGCCTGCCGCTCGATGGCGCTTTGGTCATCGACGGACACTGCCACCTCGGTGCATATTCCGGCTTCTATCAGCCCAACAATGCCGCGGCGGATCTGGTTCGCACGATGGACCGCATCGGCATCGACCAGGCCTGCGTCTTTTCTACCCTCGCGATCACGACCGATATGCGGCGCGGCAACGACCTTTCGCTGGCCGCGGCGCGGGCATTCCCCGACCGGCTCCTGGCCTACGTCGTGCCCGACCCCAACCGTTCCGACCAAGTACCCGGTGAGCTGCAGCGCTGCTTCGACGCGGGAGCGCGCGGCATCAAGTTCCACACGCAGCTGCACGGCTACCCGTTCGACGGCGCTGCCTATCAGCCGGCCTTTGCCTTTGCCGACACACACCGCCTACCCTTGATCAGCCACGGTGTCGGCTCGCCGGACACGTTGCGACAAGTGGCTCGTGCCCATCCCCACGCCCACTTCATCGTGGCGCACGCCGGGGCGGGTGGCTCCGGGCGTGGGGGCGACGCGCTGTTGCAGGTGGCCGCGGAAGAACCTAACGTCTACCTTGACCTGGCCAGCTCCACCGCGCCATTCGGCGCCTTTGCCGGCGTAGTGCATCAGGTGGGAGCAGGCAAGCTGCTCTACGGCTCGGACGTTCCCTGGATGTGCTTCACGCACCAGATCGGGCGGGTGCTGCTGGCGCCGATTTCCGAAGTCGAGAAGCGGTGTATCCTGGGCAGTAACCTCGCCGCCCTGCTACGCACTCGGCGGTAGCAGTTGACGACTGGTCGGAAACGCCCCTCCCCAACCCCTCCCCAGCAAGCTGGAGAGGGGCTTTTCAGCCGCGCGGGCGGCGGCGTACCGCCATGGGGTCTGGTCTGGTGAGCCGAATGCTTTAGCGTGCGGTGGACCTCCCGAACGCGAGACTCGGCGGCGCATCGAGGCTGCGATTGGCGTTTGCTAGTGTGTATTGCGCTTGCTATACTCGCGCCAATTCGGAATCCGCCGCCGGCGGTGTGTCGACGGGCAGTAAGGCAGGTAGGAGGCCAAGGTGGGATTGTTCGAGGAAAACCCGTGGTTACTGGTCCCGATCGTCATCCTCACGGTTGAGGTCTGGCAAGCGCTGAAGGCAGTCGTCAGGGAAATGCTGCGCCGCCGGCAGCGCATCTGAGGCTTCCGGGCCGGTCCACGCCGGTTGCCCTTGGAAGCAAGATGACCCCATCTCCCGTCGCGGTGGATGCCGCCCCGCGACGTCTTAGCGACGGCTTAGCGCGCAACGTCGTCGTGCTTGGCGCCGTCAGCTTTTTCACCGATCTCGGCAGCGAGATGATTGCGCCGGTGCGCATACTCTTCCTGGTGCTGGTGCTGGGCACCCCGATACCGCTGGCCGGCTTGATCGAAGGCGTTGCCGAGAGCACGGCCAGCCTGTTCAAGATCGTTTCAGGCCGGCTGGCCGATCGGATGGCGAAGCGCACGCCGCTGATCCTGATCGGTTATGGCGTTTCCAATGCGGTCAAGCCCCTCCTGGCGCTGGCTACCGGCTGGCCGCAGGTGCTGGGCATCGTCTTTCTCGACCGCCTCGGCAAGGGCCTGCGGGGCAGCCCCCGCGACGCCTTGATGGCCGACGTCACCCCTGTCGCCTACCGTGGCGAGGCCTTCGGCTTCCACCGGGCGATGGACACCTTTGGCGCCGCGCTTGGTCCCGTCCTGACCCTCTTCATCCTGACGCGCAGCGCCCAGGACGTGCGCCACCCGGCCGGGTTCCTGCAGCAGTTCTTTACCTACGGTTCACTGTCCCAACTGCTGGGCGATTTGCACGATGTTGAAGACAGCCTGCGTCGGGTGTTCGCCTGGACGGCCTTGCCCGGGCTGGTGAGCGTGCTGGTGCTCCTCCTGTTCCTGCGGGAGGGGCGCCGCCCCCGGCCACTGCACCCCCCAGCGACGACCGTGGCGGGCAATCGGCGTTCCTGGGCGCTGGGTCCGCGCTTCTGGCTATTCAGCATTGCCGCCACCGTCTTCTCCCTTGGGAACTCGTCGGACGCGTTTTTCTTCCTGCGTGCCGTCACGCTCGATGCCTGGCTCGAGGCGTTGCCTCTCATGTACTTCGGCTACAACGTGGTCTACGCAATTTTGGCCACACCTTTGGGCGTTCTGAGCGACCGTTGGGGGCGGCTGCCGGTGCTGCTCGCGGGATACGTGGCGTTCGGAGTCGTCTATGCCGGCTGGGCGGTGGCGAATACCGGCTGGCAAACCTGGGTCTTGTTCCTCGTCTATGGGGTCTACGCGGCCGCCACGGAGGGGGTGGCCAAGGCGTTCGTGATCGACCTGGCGCCCAAAGCGCGGCGAGGCGCCGCGATCGGTTGGTTCAACGGCCTCACCGGCTTTGCGGCGCTCCCGTCCAATGTGCTGGCGGGCTTGGTCTGGACGCGTTATGGGCCGGGCTCCACCTTTGCGCTCGGCGCAATTCTCGCGGCCGTGGCGGCGTCGCTGCTGCTCGCCTGGTCGCCCCGCCTCGTCGGCTCAGTTCCGGCCGTGCCGGAGATCGCGGGGGGATGATCGAATGGAGGCCATCGAAGCATTACGCGAGCAACTCGCCTATGCCCACTACCTGGTCGAGCAGTGCCTGGAAGATTTGACGCCCGACCAGTTGCACCAGCTCCCGGCCGGCCGCGCCCGCACCATCGCCGGTGTCTATGCCCAGGGGCTGGCGGCGGAGGACCGCGCGGTCCAAAGCACGCTACAACAAAAGGAGCCGCTCGCGACGACGACCTGGAACGGCAAGCAGGGACTGAGCGCGTTGCCGCCTCCTGGCGGCAGCGACCCCACGGATTGGGCGCGCAGCGTGCGGGTGGATCTGCCGGCCCTGCGCGGCTATGCGCAGGACGTGTACACGGCGAGTGATGAGTACCTGGGCAGCCTGTCGCCGGAGGACCTGGACCGCGAGCTGGACATCGGGGGTGGGCGAATGCAGTCGCTCAACTGGGTGCTGTTCGCGTTCGTCATCGGCCGCGTCACCACCGCCTGCGGTGAGATCGCGGCGGTGCGGCGCGCCCAGGGTCTCGCCGGTTATCCGGTGACAGGAGAGGAGAGGGGCACATGAGCAGTCGAAACATTATCCTCGTCGTGGGCGGAGTGGTCGTGGTCGTGTTGGCCATCGTCATCATCGTCGTGCTGAGCCAGCGCGGGCGAAGCGGTGGGTCGGTGACGCAGGTCGCGGACGAGGCGCAGACCTTTGACACGACGCCGACTCCTCGACCCGCCCCGACCAGCACGGCCGCCGCCCGTCTCCTCGCCTCTGCCATCCCGGCGGGGGCGGCGAAACCTGCCGCCAAGGAGGAGATCTATCACGGCTGCCCGGCCGAGGGGGATGGCACCGACCCGGAGCTGAATCGGCTCAAGAACCGCATTGACGAGCCGGCGCCGCCCGCGCCGGTCGCCTTCCCCGCGCTGGAAACGCTGGCCTGGCCGGTCGGCGTAAACAAGAAGCACATGCCGTCGTGGGCCGCCGCCGACCGGGCTGCTATAAGCACATACAACGGGATCGGCGTGTCCATTGAGGCGTTCCTCATTCGGGTGCAGGACGAAGGCCCCGAGAGCAACAATTGCCACAAGACGGCGCCCGATGAGGTGGACTACCACCTCTGGATCGTCGGCCAGACCGCTGACGACCGGGACAAGGGTATCGTGATCGAGATGAACCCGCGGCTACGGGCTACGCACGCGGCCTGGACACTCGCCAACCTGCGGCAACTCTCCCAGCAACGGACACACGTGCGGATCACGGGCTGGATCATGCTCGACCCGGAGCACCCGGACCAGGTCGGCAAGACCCGCGGCACCATCTGGGAGATCCACCCGGTCACGAAGGTCGAGGTGGATAAGGGCGGCCAATGGCAAGTACTGGACAAGTAGAGGCACGAGCTGCAAGTGGCGGCTATGGCAGCTGCGCCGTTCGCCAGGCGGAAGTTCCCCGGCGCGTTCAAGTCACCGGCGGCTCGCCGACCTTGCGGTTCGGCCCCGGCCGGAAATCCGGCGCCGCCATCGGCATTGATCCTTGCTCCTCCGACCTGCCGGCCAGGATGGCGGGGCCGGCGAGCTCGGCGGCGCGGTAGACATCGATAGTCGGCGGGCGATCAACGAGCAGGCTTTCCACGAAGTCGTGGGCAGGGAAGTAATCGAGGCCACCGTGGCCAGAACTTCGGGCGCGATTCGCCACCGGATCGTACGGTGAGAAGTCCCAGTCGATCTCCACACGGCTGTTGGTGTGCTGGTCGGCCAGCCAGAGCAACGATCCCTTGCCGTCTAGTGGCTTGCGCTCGTCGCGGCGTCGCCCGGTCTCGACTTCGCCCTTGGTCCCGAGCAGGTGGAACCAGTGGTGCGGCTCGGGGCCGGGATAGGGGGCGACGAAGCCGACGGCGAGGCGCAGGATGGCCCCGCTCCGCGTTTGCATCAGCGCCACTTCCAGGTCCGGCAAGTCCACGTCCTCATAAACGACCTCTCGCAAGAAGCGGCTCGGCCGCGGCGTGGACATCCCCGTCACGCGCACGATCCGATCGTCCAGCACGCGCATGAGCGGCCCCAGCGAATGGGTGGTGTAGAGGATGGAATGGTAGAGGTCCCAAAAGTGCGTCTTGACGGCGCGTGGGTTGCCGCGCGCCTCCTCCCAGCTCAGTCGCTGCCCAGTCTGGGCGTCCTGCCAATAGCGATCCAGGCCCTTGCCGTTGATGTATTGCGCCTCACCGTAGGAGATCGTGCCCATGAGCCCCAGCTCGATCAGCCGCTTCCAGGCGTAGACGAACGGCGAGTAGCTCACCTGCTCGGCGAGCGCCACCTTGCGCCCCGTCCGCTCGGCTGCCAGCACGACGCGCCAGCAGTCGACCAGGTCCAGCGCCAGCGGGACTTCGCAGAGCACGTGCTTGCCGGCCTCGAGGGCGCGAACGACCAGCCCTGCGTTGTTGATCGGCTGCACCGCGATTACCACGGCATCGACGTCCGATCGAGCCAGCATGTCGTCAACGTTTTCGTAGGCGTTGTCCGGGCCCACACCGGACAGCGCAGCCCCTTCCTCGCGGAGCGGCGCGATGCGATCGGCGACGGCCATGATCCGAGCGTGCTCCGTGTGCTGGAGCGTCCGGATCCAGCCAAGCCGGCCGCGATGCCCCATGCCGATGATGCCGAAGCGGATGGTATCCATTAGACTGACCTCAACGTGAGGCCCAGCAACCGTGCCGCGTTCAACCCCAGAATCTTGCGAATGTCCTCCTCCGGCAGGCCACTGTCCAGGACCACGCCGAGCCGCTGGGCGAAGTCGGCCAGCGGCGCGTCGGTGCCCCAGAGTATCCGGTCGGCGCCCAGGATCTCCGCGCCGGTCGTCACGCACCAGGCGACGTTCTGCGACGCGGCCGTATCGACATGGAAGTTGGGATAGGCGGTCATCTTCTCCATGGTGGCGACGCTGGCGATACCGTGTGCGGCCACGAAGGGGATACCTGGCCAGTTGCGCACCATCGCTTCCGTGACGACGCCGTGATAGAGCACTGGCATGTGCCGCTCGGCAACGACGGCAAAGACCGCATCCCACTCGCGGGTGTAGCTGGAGATGCCGCGGGCCGAGTGATAGGTCTCGAAGAAGCTGTGCAGCTTCAGACCTCGGAAGCCCAGCTCGTCGAAGCAGCGGCGGACCTCATCGGCCATGCCGTTCTGGTAGGGATTCGCCACGGCGAAGCCGATCACGATGTCGGGATGGTTCGCCGCGAACGCGGCGACCGCGTCGTTGCTCGCACGTAAGTCGGGCCATTTGGTCCCATTGACGACGAGCTTGCTGATGCCCAGCGCTTTGGCACGGCGAATCAGCTCCTCGCCCTGCCCGGGCATGTGCATCGTGACCCATTTGCCCAGGTGGACGTGCCAGTCGATGGTGTGTACATCGGACAGCCGCTCGCCCCGCAGCGCGCGCTCGGCGATGGCGTTCACAGTCGCGCCTCCTCCAGCAGGCCGCGCACGGTGCCTCCGGCTATAGCCTGCTTGGCCGCCTCGTCGACCTCGCTGTAGATGAGCTGGAGCATCGTCTGCAGCGGTGTGAAATAGGGGTAGCGCGAGCCATAGACAAGCCGTCGCGGCCCGAAGCGCCGGCAGACATCCGCAATGCCGCTCAGTGCCTGATAGCCAGGCAAGTCGACATACAAGCTCTCGTAACGCTCCCAGAGGTAGTAGAACCAGCGGTCGTTCTGCACTACCTTCGGGACGCTCAGGATGACCGGCATGCCGGGCCAGCGCCGTAGCACCAGCTCCAGATCCGCGGCGTGGAGCTGCAATGGATCAGCGGCATCGATGAGAAGCGGCACGCGGCGATCGTCGAGCGCGTCGAAGAGCTCGCCGAGCAACGGGAGGTCCAGGCGACCCAGAAAGCCGGCGGGGGTGAGGAACAGCCGCGACATCCGGGCGCCATGTTCGCGCATCTGGACGAGCAGCTCGGCAGGTCGCGGAAACTCGCCACTGTGGTGGGTGGCCGCCGTCCACACCGGGTGGATGCGGTCAGACGGAGGAACGTTGGCAGCCAGCCACTCGTTGGCATCGAGCGGATCGTAGTCGCGGCCGAGCGTCGCCGCCGGGCAGGCTCCGGCAATGCCGAGCTGGTCCATCTTCGCGAGAAGCGCCTGGAGCGACCAATCCTGGCCGGGACCGGGATTGTAGTAGGGGCCGACCAGACAGTTCACGTCCAGGAAATGCAGGGGATGGATCATCGGGCGGTGGTCACGCCGGCCGGCCTGGATGCCCAAGCGCAAAGACACTCCACCAGCTCGGGCCGGCTCAGGGCGGTCCGCACGACAAAGTGATCGCCGTTGCCGAGCAGCTGGTGCATGCGGGCGGCGGTCGCGTAGATACCGCCCGCCGCCTCCGGCTTGAGCACGTCTCCCAGCGCGTCGAGCGGGTTAACCAGCAACGTGTCGGCAGGCGCCAGCGCCCCCGCCAGGTCCGGCAGGTCATAGCGCAGCAGCACCCCGGGCAGGAAGGCGCTCGGAGGCAGGGAGTAACGGTCGGCCTCCACGATGGAGCGATAGGAAGCCAAAGACTCGTAGGCGCAGACCGATTGGATGCGCGAGTCGAGCGCGGCGGCGTGCAGCGCCACGATCCCGGCGATGCCGCGCCCGATCACGCTGATCTGTGATGCGCGCACGTCGTCGCGACTGCGCAGGTAGTCGAAAGTGCGCAGCGCATCCGAAACCCGCTGCGTCACGGCCCACTTCCCCAAAAGATAGCAGACATAGGAGAGCATCGAGTCGTTGCCGAGCAGGCCGAAGTCGTCCTGCTCGTAGGGGAAGCGCCGCTGCCAGGCCGTCTCCCCCCAGCCGCGCAGGTCCACGGTCGCGACCCGGCAGCCGGCGTGGGCCAAACTCTCGACCAGACCTCCCGCTGCCAGCTCGGGCTCCTTGCCCCGATCATCCAACAGCAGCACCGTCTGGTCCGGCTGCCGCTCAGTGGCGCGTACCACCAAACCGGGGATCAATAGGTCCGGCTCGCTCTCGAAGGAGAACTGCTCGGTGACGAGGCCATCCCGGGTGGTCTCCTTGAGGTGCTCAACAGAGGCATGGGCCGGACCGCCCACTCCCTGAAGGATCTGTCGCACCGCGGCGCGGACACCCTCGCGATGGGCCGAGGCGTCGGCGCCCGTTTCCAGCCGCGGAGGCGGAGCCGCGACAGCTCGCGTGCGATCGCGGTTCAGCGAGAGGACGGTTTCCCCGCCGGTGGACGTCAGGAGTTGCCCGGTGGCAGTACACCAGAGCCGCTGCGCCGGCTCCGGCTCGTAGGGCGCCTCCGCGTCATCTGCTCCCTCGTTGCCCAGCCAGCGGTTGAACCAGGCGTACATGGCCTCGCGCATGGGCTGGTTGTAATCGTGGTGCGCCGCTATCTCGATCAGGCTGGCTCGCTCCTCAATGCCGAGCGCCTGATAGCAGCGCTGCAGGTCGAGGTACACCTCACGCGCCCCGATCAGCGGGAAGAAGTCGTGGGTCGCGGCAATGATGCGAACGGCGTTGGGCGCGCCGCACATCAGGAGGTCGGCCATGTCCAGGTCGTTCGGGTAGGTACCGGCCACGTCCTGGCAGGGCTCGCCGATCTGGCCCTGGGCCAGCTTCCGTTCGTGCGTGGAGGTGGAGCAGACGGGTACCGCCGCCTTGATGCGCGGATCGAAGGCGTTGAGGAACATCGTGTAGGTGCCGCCGCCGGAGGCGCCGGTGCAGCCGATGCGCGCGGCGTCCACATCGGGCCGCGACTCCAGGTAGTCGAGCATGCGCACGCCGTCCCAGACCATGTGGTTGATCACCGTCTGGCCGATAAGCGCGCAGGGGAGGCTGACCGCGCTGTGCTGGCTGGTGCCGGCCGGCAGCGGGTTGCCGTTCGTCGTCGTGTCCCAGAACTGACTGCGCTCGCCCTGTCCCAATGGGTCGTAGATCAAGGCGACGAAGCCCTTGCGCGCGAGGCCGATACCGCGCGCCTGAACGACCCCCTCGGCCTTGGCGTCGGCCCAGTGGCCGACCGGATTGAGGATGGCGGGAGCGGGGAACCGCGCGTTGGTCGGTACGTAAAGGTTGACCGTGACGGAGAAGCCCGGTTGGCTCTCGATGAGCAGCTTCTCCACGACGTAGCCGTCGCGCTCGAGCCGTCCAACGCGCCGAGGGTTCAGCGGCGTCCGCTCCGGTATTGGTCCCAACGCCGCGCGGAAACGCTCGCGCACGCCGTCACAGTGCCGCTGCCAGTCTGCGGACGCATTGAAAGACAACAGCTTCCGGCAGCGTCGCCAGCTCTGCTCGCGACACTCCCGCAGCAGATATCGCCAGTAGCTCTCGTCGGCGCTCAGGTAGCCGGACCGGCCGGCCAGCACTCTGGTCACAGTGGTTCCTATCATCGGCCTATTTCCGAGCAATCACCCCGTTGATCGCGTTGTCGATCTGGGTACACGCTTCCTCCGGGGTAATGGTCCCCACCATCGCCTGCTGTAGCCACTTGCCGTAGACCGGAGTGTACACCTCCATCATCCTGGGGAAGTTGGGCATCGAGCGTCCGTAGCCGACCATGTCGACAATGGCCTTGCGGTTCGCGGGCGGCGGGGGCAGCGCCATGAAGTCGACGGTCGCCAGCTTCTGGATCGGCGGCAGCCCCCACTGCTTGGCCAGCACGTGCTGGATGCCCGGCAGACCGCAGACGAACTGCACCAGCTTCCAGGCGGCGTCCGGGTTCTTGGTCGCGGCCGCCACGCCCTGGCCGCTCCCGCCGACGTAGGTGGCCAGCGTCTTGGGACCGCGCGGCAGGTGGGCCGCGTCCCAGTCGATCTTCCCCGCCGACTGCTTGGCCAGGTCGCCGATGGCGGCGGCGCTGTAGAATTGCATCGCCATCTTGCCGGCCAGGAAGGGATCACCCATCCCCTTGGTTGCTCCGGGCGCCGGAGCCGCCCGGTACTTGGTGAGCAGCTCCGCCATCCAGCGCACAGCGCCGATGGTTTCCGCTGTGGAGAAGGTACTCTTGGCCGGCTTTTGCGGATCGTCGAACATGTCGCCGCCGCTCATCCAGATGAAGGACGAGAAGCTGAGCAGGTCGCTCCCCACTTGGTTGGAGCCGAACTGGGTGGTCGTGCCACTGTCGGTCACGGTGAGCGCCTTGGCGGCGTCGACGTAGGTGTCCCAGGTCCAGGTGTCGTCGGGCGGCTTGACCCCGGCCTTCACCAGAAGGTCCTTGTTGTAGACCAGGATGCCCAGGTTGGTCGAGTCGGGCAATGCATACTGCTGGCCTTGGACGGCATAGGCTTTGAGCGACGCCGGGAAGTAGCTTGCTACGTCGAAGTTGTCTTGTTTGATGTAGCTGCCCAGCTCGTGCCAGAGACCTTTGGCGACGATGGAGGCCGTCCAGGTCGTGCTGCCCATGGCTGCGTCGGGCGGTGAGCCGCCGGCGATCATGGCGATGACCTTGTCGAAATACTCGTTGTTGGCCAGCGGGATATTCTCGACCTGGACCTTGTACTGGGGATTGGCCTTCATGAAGTCGGTGACGGTGTCCTCGTGCGCCTTCATCGCCTCCGCCGTTGCCCAAACCGTCCAGAGGAGCTGGCCCGGCGCTCGCACGCTGAAGGTCGCGGCGGCTGGGGCGCTTGAGGCGGCGGACTGTGAGGAGGATGTCGGCGCGACTGAGCTGGTCGCAGGTGTTGAGGACGAGGCTGAGGAGCCCGCCACGGCAGGCGTAGACGCGGCCGATACGGACGCAATGGAGCTCGCGGCGCTGCCGGTGCTGGATGCCGACACCGCCGTTGGTGCGACAGCGCCGCAAGCCGCGAGCAGGGCCGTTCCGGCCGCGATGGCCGCCGAGGTGGACGTGGTACGGAGTAACGCGCGGCGGCTAAGGCCACGGTAGCGGGAATAGGAAGTCATTGACACACGCTCCTTCCCGCCTGCCGCTAAAGCAGCAGGCTACGTTTACAATGCCGGCTAATGGAGCTTGAGCAGATAATCGTGCCCTGCCTACCGCACCAGCGGGAGCATCGGTGGAGGCGGACACCAGGGCGGGCACGGAGACCCGCCCCTACCCACGCCGGGTCGCAATGGCCGACTA